>CACIAQ010000019.1 GCA_902584635.1 uncultured Alphaproteobacteria bacterium | reverse complement strand
ACTACTTACCAGAAGACGCCGCTTGGCTGGAATTTTTGGGGAGAGGTCAAATGTTCGGTGTACCTATGCCCATAATTTGTTTCATAATATTGGCAATCATAATGCACCTTTTGCTTACCAAAACTACTTTTGGTAAATTCGTATATTCAATCGGTGATAGTGGACTTGCGGCTAGAACAGCCGGAGTTCCGGTTAGACCAATACTTGTAATGATTTTTATTTTAGCAGGCACAGTGGCGTACTTTGCTGGATTGCTTACCGCTGGAGCGATAAGTGCAATAAGCACACGAATTGTAGCAAGCTCAATGATTTACGATGTGCTTTTGGTTGTTGTAGTTGGCGGCATCGGACTTTCGGGTGGAAAGGGTGGAATGCATAATGTTATTTTAGGAACTCTCTTAATTGGAACGCTACTCAACGGAATGGTGATTATGGATATATCTTTTATCGTTCAAAACTTGATTAAGGGAATAATTCTATTGTTAGCTATTATGACTGATACAATTTTAAATCCAAGAGACGAGCAAACGACCCAACAAGGTGATATTTAAAAATAGAAATAAGTTTTAAACAAAGGAGGAAAATATGAAATATAAAGCTTTAAAACTGATCATTACAGTGGTAGCTCTGTTGCTACCTCTAAATGCTCACGCAGAAAAGATGGGAATTGCAGACCCCGCAAGGGATAAATATTATTCTGCTTTAGAAGGGAAAAAGGTAGCTTTCATACCCGTAGCTATGGGTTTTGATTTAACTGAAGGCTGGTATGCGGGCATGAAAAAAGCTCTTGAACCTTTGGGCGTTGAGATGATTTTGAGAGACCCTAATTGGAGTGCTGATGCAGGATCAAAAGCTATTTCATCACTAATTTCAGAAAAACCAGATGCGATTGTAGTGCATAATCCAGATGTTCAAACATATGCAAAACTTCTTAGAAAAGCTGAGAAAGCAGGAATACACGTTGTTCAGGTTAATATGAAATCAGCTTTCCCAACTGATGCATTTGTCGGGGCCGACTGGGTTGAAATTGGAGAATTAGTGACTCAAAAAGTTATCGACCAATGTGGCTCCGGAACTTCACAAAAGATCGCTATTGTACAAGGAGTATTAACAGCCGCCGCAAGCGCTTACCAACTTAGAGGTGTTTCAAATATACTCGAAAAAAACCCGAATATTAAAGTTGTATCAAACCAGGCAGCTGACTGGGATTCCACAAAAGCACGCGCAATTACTGAAACAACGCTTCAACAACATTCAGACCTATGTGGAATTGTGGGATTTTGGGATGGAATGGATATTGGAACCGGTGCAGCAGTAAAGGAAGCTGGAATGGAAGAACAAGTATTTCTTGCAACTTCCGGTGGTGGAGGAAAAAATGGCTGCGATAACTTGAAAAACGATATTTTCGATGTTTTTGTAAGCTATGATGTTCCAGGGCAAGCTAGAGATTTATCTAATGTTGTAAAGAGTTTGCTTCAATCAGGAAATGAGCCTGGAAAAGCGGGAAAGTTATCTTTATTTACTCAACTTCAGACGCTTACCAAGGATAATATGGCATCTTACATGGGTTCCGGCGCATGTTGGACAGTTGAGAGTTTAGCTTCCAATTAATACTTAAATATTCTCGAGCCAAATTTTTGGCTCGAGAACTTCACTTTTAGATAGGTAATCATGAGTACTTTACGACAAAGGTTTTTGACTGCACGATATAATATATTCCCTGATCATGTATTTGGTGAAATACTGGCAAAACGTTGGGCAGATAATGCTATACCATTTTTGACACTTCTTTTTGTTGGAGTTGGTCTTCTCTTTATTTTACCAGGGTTCTACACTGGTTATAATTTCACAGAATATGGAAGACAATATGCTGAACTCGGCTTAATTGTTCTAGGAATGACTATTGTAATGATGGGGGGCGGGTTAGACCTCTCAGTTGGATCAATATTTGCTTTAGCTAACTTGGTAGCACTTTACTGTGTACATGTTTTAAGTTTAGATCCCATCTTCACTTTATTTATTACAATGGGTGTGGGTGCGACTTGTGGTGCGTTTAATGGATTTTTTATTGGGATTATTGGAATGCGGGCATTCCTGACCACTCTAGTAACGCTTATAATTTATAGATCTATCGTTGATCTTCTCCTACTAGAATATGCTTTAGATATATCTTCGGTTTTCCCTGACTCTGAGATGTGGGAATATATTGGGGATGGTGATACATATGGCATACCTTTTGTTTTAGTCGCTACAGCAATTGTTTTTGTAATTGGCCATTTGCTAATTAGCCGGATGAAGCCTGGTTGGCATTTAACAGCTGTCGGTGGATCTAGACGATCGGCCTATAATGCGGGAATTAAAGTAAAACAGACAATCTTTTTTTCTTACGTTACGTGTGGTGTTTTATGCTCTGCTGCTGGTTTTATGTATGCCGCAAGAATGGCAAGCACAGGAGCAGAAACCGGAAAGGGATTAGAGCTTACAATTCTTACGGCAGCTGTTTTAGGAGGAGTAAGTTTGGGTGGCGGACGAGGCTCCGTCCCAAAGGCAATCTTCGGATCACTTATTGTATTACTTTTACTGAATGGATTACTTCAATTTGGAATTCAAGGTGGTGCCATTCAGCTTATATTTGGAATCATCTTATTACTAACAATATTAATAGATGTTCGATGGGTTAAGAACCGTTTCCGATTATTAAATAAAGTTTATGTCTCTCCTACTTATTTTAAACTGCCCGCTCCTGCCTCTATAGAGGCGAAGAGCGACTCAGCCTATGCGGTAAACGACAAATTGAAAGATGTGAGTGTTATAGGACTCGGAAAGGTTGAGGGACCAGAGGATGTTATACTAGATGATGATGATAATCTATACGCGGGAAGTAGACACGGCGACATAGTCCGATTCTACGGGAAAAACCATGAGAAAATGGAGGTTTTTGCACATGTTGGTGGTCACCCCCTAGGGTTAGCATGGGACAAAGATTATAATCTTGTGGCTTGTATCCCTGATATGGGTGTCATTTCAATATCGCAAGATAGAAAAGTATCCAAGATTACCGATGAAACCAATCGAAGCCTTACATCCGTAATTGATGATAGGAGGCTTAGCCTCGCTGATGATTTAGATATAGCTCCAGATGGAAGAATATTTTTCTCAGAGGCAACAATCAGATACCGTCTAAAAGATTGGCCAATGGATTGTGTGGAGAGTAGAGGGAACGGTCGTATTATATGCTATGACCCAAAAACAAATAAGACAAAAACCATTATTCGAAATCTTAAGTTTGCTAACGGCGTCTGCGTTACCAAAGACTGTCAATCAATTTTATTTGCCGAAACCTTCGGCATGAAAGTGAGCAGATATTGGTTTGAGGGACCTAAAAAAGGAACTACTGAAGTTATTATGGATAATATTCCAGGCTATCCAGATAATATTAATCGAGCCTCAGATGGTAATTATTGGCTTGCGCTCGTTGGTATGAGAGGTCCTGCATTAGATTTAGCGCTAACCCTTCCTGACTTTAGGAAGAGAATGTCAAGGCGTATAAATACATCCAACTGGTTGTTTCCCAACATAAATACCGGTTGCGTTATAAAGATTACAGAGAATGGAGAAGTGCTTGAGTCCCTTTGGGATCTAAAAGCGAGAAACCATCCAATGGTAACTTCTATGAAAGAACATAAAGGCCACCTTTATTTAGGTGGAATACAGAATAATAGAATTGGTAAGTACAAAATACCTGACGCCAATAAACACTGGAGTGGGTTTCAAGATTACTGGGGTAGTAAATAAAGTGTTAAATTTTGTAAAAGATCGTATTGACTATTTTTTTGGTAGAGGAAAGCACAGTATATTTGTGCCAGTCATGGACGGAGCTTTAAAACCGAATGAGTTTTTAGATAACGTCAAGGTAATCCACAAAGAAGAAGACATTGATAATCTAATATTAAATCGAGCGACAATTTTATTTTCAGCAAAATCAACTCTTTTTTCAATGGCTTCAATGAAAATGCCAAAAAAGATTAAATCGTTTTCTAGCGATATAACAGCGATGACACTTAATTCATCAGGCTCCAAGATTGCTGTGGCTCTTGCTGATGAGAAGGTCGTCATTCTAAACGTTAAAACGCTTAGAGAGGAGTTCACATTTAAAGAAAAGTGTGTGACCTCTATGTGTTTTCAAAAGGACACTCTTATTTACACTACAGGATCACAAAAGTTTTTAGCAACGCAATGGCAACATGACCTTCTCTCTGAGGGGTCCAGTGGGACGCTTTCAGCAAATCAATTAGATGGATCCGGTACAAAGGTAATATTGACGGATCTTGCTTGGCCAACAGGTCTAACATTTACTGAAGACTCAACTTTTTGCATTTCAGAGTCTTGGAAGCACCGTATTACGTTTCATAAACTTGATAATGAATTTACTTTAGCAAAAAAACTCGACAAAGAAATAAGCAAGCTCCCCGCTTATCCCGGCAAAAGCTTCTTTAATAGTAAAAATCAAGAGCTTCTAGTTTGCTTTTTTGCTCCTAGAAATCAATTGGTTGAATTCATCTTAACCGAAGAAGAGTACAAAAGTCGAATGATGGCAGAAATTGATCCAAGTCTTTGGGTCTCTCCCACTTACAGAAGTGGGAAACATATCAGAGAACCTCTTCAGCAATCGGGAATTAAAACAATGGGTTATCTAAAGCCTTGGGCTCCTGCATTTTCATATGGGCTGGTAGTGCGATTTGACAAAGATCTAATTCCACTTGCAAGCTATCACAGTCGTACCAACGGAAATTTTCATGGTACTACCAGTGTCGTCGTCGATGAGCGGCAAAACATATTGGTGACATCAAGGGGGGATGGAAAATTAGGAGGATGGAAATAAGTGACCGACATTTTTCAAATCATTGATGGAACAAAAGAATTTCATGGGGTAAAGGCAATAAAAAATGTAAACTTTACTCTTTTTAAAGGTGAGATACACTCTCTTCTTGGTGAAAATGGCGCTGGAAAATCGACTATGACAAAGGTAGCAGCCGGAGTATACCAACTATCCTCTGGATCCTTCATATATGAAGGAAAAGAAACATCATTTCTAACTCCCTCGGAGGCCTTAAAAAATGGTGTTGTAATGGTGTTTCAAGAGAATAGCTTAGTACCAAACATGACTGTTTCTCAGAATATTTATTTAGGCGCAGAAAACTTTTTTAACAGCTTGGCAAAATTAAACATTAAAGCAAGTCGATTTCTGCAGTCGCTAAATTTCAACGTTGACCCAAACCTATTAGTATCGCAATTAGGCGCAGCGCAAAAACAGATGGTCGAAATCGCAAGAGCGGTTCACCATAATGCGAAAGTAATTATTTTTGATGAGCCAACCGCAACCTTGACACCAGAAGAGAAGCATCATTTTTTTGGTTTAATGCAAAGGCTTAAAAAAGAAGGAGTGTCTATAGTTTTTATTTCACACGCGTTAGAGGAAGCTTTAGAACATTCTGACAGAATAACAGTTTTGCGTGACGGCGAACTTATAGAGACAGACAAGGCAAAAAAATTTAACAGAGAACGGATTGTTAAGGCAATGATAGGTAGAGATTTAACAGAATCGGCCTATGCCTCAAAAAAAACTTCAACTAAAAAGCCACGTAAAAGGGGAAAGAAAACACTTGAAGTTGAAAATCTATCTATGGGATCGATGGTTAAAAACTCGACTTTTTCAGCCTACTCAGGTCAAATTACTGGTGTCTTTGGCTTAGTTGGTTCAGGGCGAACCGAAATGATGAAGGTAGTATCTGGAGTATATAAAAGAAACATATTTCATGGAGGAAACATTCTTCTAGATGGAAGGTATGTTAGATATCTTGTTCCTAGAACTGCAGTTAATGATGGCATCATTTATGTAACTGAAGATAGAAAAAGTGAAGGTTTTTTCGAAAACTTTGGTATCAGTCAAAATATACAATTAGGCAAAATGGTAGCAGAAGATAAGCTTTGGAATACCGTAAGCTTGTCTGAAGCTAAAAGTCTAGCGGACCACTGGATAGAGCGGCTAAATATTAAAACAAAAGATATCAATTCACCTGTGGTTGAATTGTCTGGGGGCAACCAACAAAAAGTAGTGATTGCAAAAGGATTAGTTCAAAAACCTAAAGTGGTAATTTTTGATGAACCTACTCGCGGAGTTGATGTAGGAGCTATCAAAGAAATACATGACTTTATAAAGTCTTTAGCTGATGAAGGAATTACTGTTATAGTTGTTTCATCATATTTGCCTGAGGTTATGTCGATTTCAGATAGAATTTTAGTTGCCAGACTTGGCCAAATCGTTGAGGAGTTTGAAATAGAGGATGCATCTGAAGAAAAAATTATTTATGCAGCAGTTCATTAACTTTTAAAATACTTTGAGTTTTTTGTATGACTTCAACCGAAAACAAAAAATCTGAAAATAAGAATCTACCTCTAGAGGGTGTGGTCGTCCTCGATATAACCCGAGTAGTCGCTGGCCCCTACAGTGCGATGATCCTTGCAGATTTGGGAGCTGCGGTTATAAAAATTGAAAACCCGGAAGACCCTGATTACACAAGAAACTTTCCTCCCTTTACAAAAACGGATAAGGAAAGTGCTTTTTTTGCTCAATATAATAGGAATAAGTTAGGCATGACTCTCAACCTAAAAAATGCAGAAGGTAAAAAAACCTTAAAGCAATTGGTAAAAAAAGCAGATATTTTGATTGAGAATTTTCGACCTGGAGCGATGAACGGCTTAGGTTTGGGATATGAAGATCTTAAAAAAGAAAACCCCGCACTGGTATATACTTCAATAAGTGGTTTTGGTCAGACGGGACCAAAGTCGTCAAGACCAAGTTTTGACAATACTGGACAAGCTGAAAGTGGTCTTTGGTCTATGAACGGTTATCCTGACAGGCCACCGGTAAGGGTAGGCACTATTATTGGAGATTTGGCAGCCTGTTTTTTCGGTACAATTGGGACTATCGTTGCACTCAGAGAGGCAGAAAAAACAGGAATAGGACAATTAGTTGATGTAGCTCAGGTTGACTCGACTTTATGCTTAACAGAAAGTGCGCTTCTTCGTTATTCTGTCGACGGCGTAGAGGCCACCCCTACCGGAAATGACCATGCCTTTGTCCGACCATATGAACAATTTTCCTGCAAGGATGGGTTCGTATTTTTTGGTGGGTATAACGATAAGCAATGGCGAGAAACACTAAAAGTTTTTAATTGTGATGATTTAGCGTCAGACCCTGAAATTGATACCATGAACAAGCGTTTCAAAAAGGAAGTTTATGACAGACGAATAAAGCCTCTTATTAATGGGTGGTTTTCCAGATACACTAAGGCCGAGCTCGAAACCATGCTAGCCGATAAAGTTCCACTAAGCCCTATCAAAGGGATTGGTGAAGTTGTTTCCGATCCTCAATTAATAGATCGAAAAATGATCATTGATATGCCTGTACTAAATGAGGTTGTTAAAGTCTTTGGCAATCCAATAAAGCTTTCGAATATGGCCGAAACCGAAATTAGAAGGGCACCAAAGCTTGGAGAAGATAATATAGCTATATTACAAGAAATGCTCGGGTTCAGTGATGATCAAATAAAAGGGCTAAGGGACTCGGGAGCTATTTAAAAACGGCCTTGCTAATTAGTTTCTTGGAAATTGTTAATATACTTATTTAGTTAAGAATATAGTTTTCGTTCTAGAAAAAAAGATTAATATTAAAATAATCACCAATTGGAGATTGAGCCATGAAAGATGGGGTTAACAATTTAGAAAAAAAAATTACTTCACATGTGGAGCACGAAGATTTTCAAGCGTTTGAAAAATTCGTAAAAAGAGAAACAACACAAGATGATGCCCCTAGTGCTGTACAAATTAAAAAAAATATTCCAATTTATTCTGGGCAGTTAGTTAGGGACTGTGCAAACGCATTTGGGAGAAAACAGGAATTATTAACTGAGTGGTCCAGTGTCTTTGAAAGCGGTGCAGGAATAATTGTGATTTCAAATGCTGTTGAAAGTACTTCCGTAATCAACACAGCGACCGCAAATTTTGAAGAAATAATTAAAGCTGAAAAATTATCTGGGAATGTAGGCGATCACTTTGCCAAACCAGGGGCGAACGATAGGATATGGAATTCACTCCAAAAGCACTGTACTAAGGACCCACAAAACTTTATAGATTACTTTTGCTCGGAGGCCATAGCGTTAGCTTCAGAAGCTTGGCTTGGCCCCAATTACCAAGTAACCGCACAAGTAAATAGAGTGAATCCTGGTGGGGAAGCTCAAAAGGCTCACAGAGACTATCACTTAGGATTTATGTCAAGTGAACAATCCGCCAATTGGCCTCTACATGTACATGCAATGTCCCCTTTTCTTACACTTCAAGGTGCAATTGCGCACTGCGACATGAGTATTGAAAGTGGCCCTACGCTCTTACTACCGTACTCCCAACTATATAAAAGAGGCTATATTGACTTTACTAAAGAGAAGTATCAAAAATACTTTGATAAAAATTCGGTTCAGATTGAAATGGCTAAGGGAGATGCTATTTTCTTTAATCCCGCTGTTATGCATGGAGCAGGAAATAATAAAACTAGATCCGTAAAAAGAATGGCCAATCTACTCCAAATATCATCAGCATTTGGAAGAGCAATGGAAACCATTGATAGGAAAGTTATGTCTAAGACACTGTACCCTCACTTATTAGAATTAGTTATGAAAAACAAGATGCCTTTCAGGCTAATCGAGAATGTTGTGGGAGCAAGTTCGGAAGGCTATTCATTTCCAACTAATTTAGATCTGGATGCACCGATAAACGGAATGGCGCCAAAAACCCAAGCTATGATTATAATTGAGTCATTAAAAGCTGAAAAAGAACCAGCTTTGGTCTTTGAAGAATTAAATTTACTTGATATTCGACAATCTTCGTAAAGAGATTTTGATAATATGAAGCGAATAAAATTTGCAATTTTGGGAATGGGGAGAATTGGCAAAGTTCACGCTGATACAATTCTAGCAAACTCCAACGCTGAGCTTGCTGCTATACACGACCCAATAAATAATGAAATTAATAGCCTCCAAAAAAGGTATTCGTGTCAACAAATGTCACTTGAGGACATTGCTAACAATGATCAAATTAAGGGTGTTCTTATCTGCACTCCCACTGATACACATGTCGATCTTATAAAGAGATTTCTTAATACTAAAAAAGCTGTATTCTGCGAAAAACCTCTTGATCTAAATCTAAGAAAAGTTAAAAATCTTGTCCAATTAGTTAGAGCATCCAAATCGCAAGTAATGCTCGGGTTTAATAGAAGATTTGACCCCCATTTCATAAAATTGAAGGCACATATAACCAAAAAAGAGATTGGGGTTATTGAGCAAATCGTTATAACTTCAAGAGATCCAAACCCACCAACAATTGAATATATAAAGAAATCTGGTGGGATTTTTAAAGATATGGCGATTCATGATCTCGACATGGCAGTATTCTTAGCAAAAGAGAAGATACATTCAATCACCGCTTTAGGGTCGAATTTTGTAAGTAAAAAAATTGAGCAAGCCGGTGATTACGATACTGCCAGTGTTTTAATGAAAACCTTTTCTGGAAAGCAGATTTCAATAATTAACTCACGAAGGGCGACATATGGTTATGATCAAAGAGTCGAAGTTCATGGGTCAAAAGGAATTTTGAAAGTTAACAATCCCACCCTATCAGAGATAGAACTAGCAAAGGATGCTGGAATAACTAAAGATAGGCTACACTACTTTTTTATGACGAGATACATAGATGCGTACAAAAATCAAATCAACTACTTTGTTGATTGTATAAAAAAAAGGTCAATGCCTAAACCTGACGGTTATGACGGTTATTACGCACTATACTTAGCGGAAAATGCTCTTAAATCCGCTAGAACGGGTAGAACCGTTTTTTTGAGGTGATGTTAACTAAATCTTAATCCACCTTCCACTAAGTGCTGATCTATCTACAGCGTCCATTACCTTTTCTATTTCATATCCTGACTCAAAATTCGGCCAAGTCTCAGTATCGTGCTCTATAGCGAACAGGAGCATCTGTAATTCACACATCTTGACATCCATAAATCCTAAACTGTGACCTCCATTAGGCAAAAAGGATTTATAAAAAGGATGATCAGGACCCGTTAAAATTGTTCTAAAGCCATCGGTACTTTTCTTTTTTTGTCGTGTAAATAGTTTGATCTCGTTTAGTCTTTCCTGATCAAATATTATGGTGCCCTCGGTTCCATGTACCTCCCATGTGAGTCCACATTTTTTACCCCAAGTAACGCGACTAGCACCGATATGCCCATGTACCCCATTTTGGAAATGAATAAGAGCAGAGATCATGTCATCGTTATCTACAGTCTTAGTTTGTTTTCTATTAGTTGGATCCTTTCTTTTTGGGTGTACAATATTTATATCCCCCACTACTTTAGATATTGTTGATCCGACTAAAAAATGCGCCACGCTTATAACGTGACTTAATATATCTCCATTCGCACCAGTACCAGAAGCTTTTCTCGACATACGCCACGACCATGGTCTTTTTTTATCAGCCTCATTATCAACATCATAACGACAGAAAAAGCCAGCAACGTCGCCGATGACACCAGTTTCAATTAACTCTCGTGCATGTAATAGTGCTGGATTTTTTGTATAGTTGTAACCAATAATTGTTTTGCCTTTGCTTTTCTTAGATGCTACAAGCATTTTCTTGCTATCGGATATATTACTGGACATGGGTTTTTCACACCACACACTTTTTCCCAACTTTAAAGCTGCAATTGCAATTTCGGAGTGAGTGTCGTTCGGCGTGCAAACAGAAACTAGTTTTACTTCTGGATCATTAACGACGTCTTGCCAGCTACTGGTATACCGTGAAAAGCCAAGGTCTGTTGCTCTTTGGCTGGCTCTCTTAGGGCTTAAATCACAAACTATTTCTAGTCTTGGCCTCAACCCTGTTCCAAAAACTGAAGCAGATCCACTGTAGGCAACTGAGTGGGCTTTCCCCATAAACCCCGTACCGATAACTCCTACCCCAATACCTTTCATATGACTCTCCTCAGCAAATATTATTTTTTTTATTGTGCTTAAAAAACATTGCTTACCCAGCTTATGTAAAAATTTTATTACATTTTTTTTATAAGCACCACTTTTGATATTGATTTTGCTGTGTTTTGATATTTAACTGTTCATGAGACTGGATTCTCCTAAGATTCTTGTCTTTTTAAATATAAATGGAGGAAAATTTTTCATGAAAAAAATATTAGTTACATTGATAGCGCTAGTTCTATCTACTGGTGTTTCTTTTGGTGCAGATCATAAGGCAAACATAATCGTGGTAACTCACGGATCTGATACAGACGCCTTTTGGGGAGTTGTAAGAAATGGAGTTGAGGCTGCAAAGGCAGACACCGGTGCAGATGTTCAATACAGAAACCCACCAACTGGAGACTTAAACGAAATGGCATCTTTGATTGAAGCTGCTATTGCTCAGAAGCCAGATGGTATTGTCGTGTCAATACCCGCTCCAGATATTTTAGGTGGACCAATTAAGGCAGCTGTTGCAGCAGGAATTCCAGTTATATCAATGAATTCTGGAGCTGGCGTTTCAAAAAGCTTAGGTGCTGTAATGCACGTTGGACAACCTGAATATGAAGCTGGTCTAGGTGGCGGCGAAAAAAGCAAAGGGTTGGGTGGAAAGAACTCAGTTTGCTTTAACCACGAGCCAATGAATACAGCTCTTAAAGATAGATGCCAAGGTTTTGCTGACGGTATGGGTGAGAAGCTAAATATGGTTGAGGTTTCATCAGATTTCGATGATATCAAAAACACCGTTATCGCACATATGTCTTCCAATCCAGATACAGGAGCTATAATGGCCGTTGGTCCTACTGGTTGTGATCCAACTATAGCTGCTCTTAAGGAATTGGGTAAAGCTGGAAAAGTAGTTTTAGGTTGTTTTGACCTCGGACCAGCAATTGTGGACGGAATAATTGACGGTACAGTTAACTACGCCATCGACCAGCAGCAATTTTTGCAAGGCTATGTACCAGTGGTAGTACTACATCTAAATCATAGAAATGGTACTCTTCCAGGTAATTCAATTAACTCAGGTCCAGGTTTTGTGACAAAGGGAAATGTTGAATTAGTGAAGAAACTAGCAGGAAAAGAAAGATAAGAAGTATACCTCTTTCTTTTTTATAACGGTCTGGCAAATCATAGCGATTTGCCAGATTTATTTTAGGGGGACAAATGGCATCTGATGAACGCATACGAGATATCGGATTAATCAGAAGATCTATATCTAGACCAGAGTTGGGGTCTGTTTTTGGTTTAATAATAATTGTAATTACTTTTATGACGCTTACCTCAATCAGTGGCACCTTTGGAGCAATGTGGCTAAATCCAATTGGAATCCAGGCATGGGTTGAGCTAGCAGCGTTTGTGGGCATCTTAGCTATCGGTGCCTCTCTTTTGATGATAGCAGGAGAGTTTGATCTCAGCATGGGAGCAAATATTGCTTTGGCCGGACATAGCTTTGCCATTTTTCTTTTATTTGGAGTGCCCATTGAGTTGGCGATCATTTTAACCTTTTTAGAGCTAGCTTTTTTAGGATTTATCATTGGAGTAATTGTTGTCAGAACGGGACTTCCTAGCTTTATTGTAACTCTGGCATTTTGGTTTGCTAGTAGAGGGTTTGCGGTATTTCTTAGCCAAACGTTTTTCAATCAATCTAGATTATCTGTGAAAGCAAATCTAAAACCACCCCCAGGAGGTGGAGAGGATCCTACACTAATTGATAACATTTTTGCATTCGATAAGGCTTTTGGGGTTCCCTTCGATGCCGAAGTTTATTACTTTATCATTCTTGTATTCATAGTTGCTTTCATTACCAATCGAACACCATATGGAAATTGGATATATGCGTCTGGAGGTGATCCGGTGGCTGCAAGAGCTGTTGGTGTTCCAGTAGCAAGGGTGAAAATTAGCTTATTTATGATCTCGACCTCTCTTGCCTGTCTCTTAGGTATTTTAACCGTAATGACTTCTGGTGCATCAGATCCCAAAGCAGGAGATTTTCGCGAGCTACATGCAATTGCAGCGGCGGTTATTGGCGGTTGTGCATTAACCGGCGGTTACGGCTCTGTCGTCGGAGCAGTTCTTGGGGCATTAATTTTTGCAATCGCAAGCCGAGGAATAAACTTTGTACCTTTTATCGACAATAACCTTTTTAGGGTGATGCTAGGAATGCTAATTTTAGGATCAGCTCTTTTAAACCAATTTTTGAGAGACAGAATAGTGAAAGGCTAAAGAGACTATGATCCCATCAATTGAATTTAGGGGTGTATCGAAGTTTTTCGGTAACATAATAGCGCTGAAGGATATATCATTTAAGGTTTTTAAGGGTGAGATATCGGCTTTATTAGGTGATAATGGCGCTGGGAAATCAACACTAATTAAACTGTTATCTGGGGTCTACATGCCTAGTGAGGGCGAAATACTGCTGAGTGGTGAGCCAGTGAATTTTAAGTCACCAAGACAAGCTGTGTCTGCTGGTATTGGTACAGTGTATCAGGACTTGGCGTTACAACCTTTGATGAGTGTGACTAGAAATTTCTTTCTAGGTAGAGAGATTACCAAAGGCTTATTTTTAAATATGCCTCTGATGAATACTATCACAAAAAAGGAAATGGCGAAACTGGGTATTGATGTAGCGGACCCAACACAACCGATAGGAACTATGTCAGGTGGTCAAAGACAGACACTAGCGATCGCTAGAGCTATTTATTTTGGAGCCAATGTTCTTATTCTGGATGAGCCAACTTCGGCCCTCGGACAAAAACAGCAGTTAGAAGTTTTAAGAACTATAAAAAAAGTAAAAGAGTTAGGCGATATAGCCATAATATTCATAACCCATAATGATCTGCACGCTAAGCTTTTGGGAGATCGTTTTGCTTTTCTGAACAGAGGAAAAGTTTTGGCCGAGGGATCAAGAGACGAAATTGATATGAATAACCTTAGACCCTTGATGGCAGGTGGTGCAGAGTTAGAGAAGCTTGAAATAGAATTCTCTGGAAGATAGCAGTGATTTAAAAGTGGAAAACGTCAGCTTTTTGAAGGGCTTAAAAGTAAAATGGTTAATCAAAAAAATGATCTTGATGTAATAACAATTGGACGATCTTCAGTAGATTTATATGGAGGGCAAGTTGGAGGACGACTGGAAGACATGACGTCGTTCCAAAAATACATTGGGGGTAGTCCTACTAACATTAGCATCGGAGCATCAAGATTAGGTTTGAGATCTGCAGTCATCACAAGAGTAGGTGATGAGCATTTCGGGCGATTTATTACTGAGCAATTAACTAGAGAGGGTGTAAACACAGAGGGAATTATTATTGATAAGGAACGTTTGTCCGCTCTCGCTGTTTTAGGAATTCGCGATAAGGAACAATTCCCTCTATTATTCTACCGTGAGAATTGTGCTGATATGGGCCTCACAAAGAATGAAATTGATCCAGATTTTATTAAACGCTCAAAATGTGTTGTTGTGACCGGTACCCACTTTAGCTCGAAGCAAGTATCAGAAGCTTCGTTCCAAGCAATTAAGCATGCAAAAAATAATAATGTACTTGTCGGGTTTGATATTGATTATCGTCCGAACCTCTGGTCCCTAGGCGGTCATGGTGATGGTGAGAGCAGGTTCGAAGAAAGTAAGGTCGTAACAAGTCATGTTCAAAAAATCATAAGCCACTGTGATCTTATTGTAGGAACGGAAGAAGAATGGCATATCGCAGGAGGAACTCAAGACACATTAAAAGCGCTTCGAATCTGTCGTGAACTAACGCAAGCTATAATAGTCTGTAAAAGGGGCGCTATGGGGTGCACCGTTTTCCCCGATGCTATAATTAACTGGGATTCAGGTATTTCTGTAAATGTTAATAAAATTGAGATATTTAATGTCCTGGGTGCTGGTGATGGCTTTATGGCAGGTTTTTTATATGGTTGGTTAAATGACCAGTCGTTGGAATTATGCGCGAAGTATGCCAATGCATGTGGTGCTCTAGCAGTCTCTCGACATGGATGTGCGCCAGCTTATCCATCTAAAATAGAGTTAGAACACTTCCTCAAAAATGGAAGCCAGCACTTTTCTTTAAGGCAAGATACATTTCTTGAACAACTGCATTGGAGTACGAATAGAAGAAAGAGTTTTGATAACCTTTTTACTTTGGCAATAGATCACAGAGTGCAATTTAAAAAGCTAGCTGAGGAAAATGAAAAACAAAAAGAGGATATCGCTGTTTTCAAATCAATGGCATTAGAGGCCTGTTTGGAGGCGCAAAAAACTGAGCAAGAAAATGTAGGTATCCTTTTAGATGAAGAATATGCAGAAAGCTCTTTGCATGCCGCGTCTGATCATGACATATGGATTGGTAGACCAATTGAAAAGGCAGGTGTATTTCCCTTAGAATTAACTGAGGAGCCTGATATAGGATCACGACTGGCAAACTGGCCAGTTAATCATTGTGTGAAAGTCTTGGCACCCTTAAGAAATGATGATCCAAAAGCCATCTATGAACATCAAGTAAAACTTTTAAGTCAATTAGCGCAAGCGTGTAGGCTTACTAACCATGAACTATTATTGGAGATTATTACAAAAAGAAATGACAAAGCTAGCTCTCCTGATCAGATCCTATCTCTTATGCAGAAATTGTATGAAGAGAATATTTATCCCGATTGGTGGAAACTAGAGCCTATTGAAAATGTCGAGTTTTGGTCGAAAGCCAATGATATCATACAGCAGTTTGATCCATATGCCCAAGGAATAATCGTTTTGGGCATGGATGCGCCTTCAGATAAATTGGCTTCAGTTTTTGATCTATGTAAAAATTATAAACACGTAAAGGGGTTTGCAGTAGGACGCTCGATATTCTTTGAAACAGCCAGAAAGTGGTTTGGAAACGAAATAAATAATAAACAGGTCAAGGATGAGATATTTAATAAATTTACTACGCTAATAAAGTTATGGAAGAGGTAAAATTAAAAATGAAAACAGTTAAATTAACTGCAGCGCAGGCTCTGGTAAAGTGGATGATTGCCCAGAAGATTGAACAATTTGATGGATCGTTTGAAATGGCTTTCAAAGGTGTGTGGGGAATATTTGGTCACGGTAACGTTGCTGGCATAGGTGAGGCTTTAGAAAAGCATAAATCAGAACTTCCGACTTATAGAGGGCATAACGAGCAAGGCATGGCCCATGCGGCGTTAGCATATACAAAAGAGATGCGAAGGAGGAGGTTTATGGCCGTCACATCATCTATTGGTCCTGGAGCAACCAACCTAGTAACAGCAGCAGCATTAGCTCACGTTAATAGGCTACCAATTCTTTTACTACCAGGTGATATCTTTGCTGACAGACGCCCTGACCCAGTACTTCAACAGGTTGAAGATTTTGAAGACGGAACTGTATCTGCTAATGATTGCTTCAGACCGGTCAGCAGATATTTTGATCGAATAACTAGGCCCGAACAATTACTCAATGCCTTACCAAAAGCCATGTCTATTCTTACTGACCCAGCTATGGCTGGCCCTGTTACTCTTGCGTTTTGTCAAGATGTCCAAGCCGAAGCCTATAATTACCCAAAATCGTTTTTTGAAATTGTTCACTGGAATGTTAGAAGAATTCAACCAGACCGAAGAGAGATAGAGAGGTTGGCTAACTCACTAAAAAAGTCAAAAAAACCTGTAGTAATCGCTGGTGGAGGAGTAAAATATAGCGATGCGCAAAACGAACTAAAGAAATTTTTAGATCTAACTAAAATACCACTAGTGGCAACACAAGCTGGAAAATCAGTCTTAGTGGAAAAAGATGAGCAGAACCTTGGATCTATCGGAGTGACAGGTTCTAGTTCAGCCAATGCAATTACATCGGGTGCAGATCTCGTTATTTCCGTAGGAAGTCGCTTGCAAGATTTTACTACAGGCTCCAACGGACTAATAAAGGCTCCGGTATATTCCATTAATGTTCAGGCACATGATCTAACTAAACACAAGTCCATACCTGTTCTGGGGGATGCTAAGGAGACACTCCAATTGCTGAGAGCGCTAAGCATAAATTATAAGGTTAGTGCAGACTATATCGCGCATTATTCCCGAGCAAAGTCAAATTGGACAAAAGACGTAGACAAAGTAACTTCTACTAGTTTAATGAATAGTCTACCTGCCGACAGTCAAGTAATCGGAGCAGTAAACCGAAGTGTGCCAGAAAACACAATCGTAATAGGCGCGGCAGGGTCAATGCCAGGAGAACTACATAAACTTTGGAGAGTTTTAGATCAAGATACGTATCATATGGAATATGGGTATTCTTGTATGGGATATGAGGTTTCAGCTGGTATTGGAGTAAATCTCGCTGCACCTAATAGACCAAATGTAATTTTTGCAGGCGATGGCTCTTACCTTATGATGAATTCGGAACTCGCTACCGCCGCAATGATGGGCGTTTCAATGACTCTCATCCTTACAAATAATAGAGGTTTTGGTTGTATTAATCGCTTACAAAAAGCTTCTGGGGGGACCGAGTTTAACAACCTGTTTTCAGACTCTAAATTCGAGAATCAGATAGAAATTGATTACGTTTCTCATGCAAAATCCATGGGAGCTGAAGCCACCCATGTTTCCGACATAACTGAATTGGAGAGAGAGGTTAAAAGCGCAATTTCAAAAAAGGGCGTCAATGTTATAGTGATAGATACAGATCCAAATATAAGTACTGAGGAAGGAGGTGCTTGGTGGGATGTGGCCATTCCAGAAACCTTCATCGATAATAGCAATTCAGATCTTTCAAAGAAGTATTTAGTGGCTAGAGCAATACAAGACAAAGGATCCAAATAGTGAGCAAGCTCCTAGTTAATCCAGATTTGACATCTATGAGATTACATAACATCACTCCTTCGAGTGCTGGCTGGAAATATGTTGGATTAGAAGTTTATAAAGCTTACAAAGGAAATAAGTTCTCTAGAAATGGTGACTCACGAGAGGTCTGCGTTGTGTTATTAAGTGGAGAAATAAACTTTTTTTTAAATGGAGAAGAAGTTGGAAACTTTAAAGGCAGAAGTTCAGTTTTTGATAACGAGGCACCTTTTGCGTTTTACTGTCCAGCCAATCATAGCTTCGAAATAAATACACTTACAGATTGTGAGTTTGCTTATTGCACCGCACCCGGCTTAACTCAGGATCAGAAATTTCGCGTAATTATACCAGAGAAAATGGAAAAAGAAAAAAGGGGGGAAGGTTCCAACACTAGATATGTTTGCAACATACTTCCAGAAACTGAGCCAGCTGATAGCTTATTAGTAGTTGAGGTTATTACTCCATCAGGAAACTGGTCCTCCTATCCGCCTCACAAACATGATCAGGACAATTTACCAATAGAGTCCTATCTTGAAGAAACGTACTATCATAGAATAGACCCTTCGCAAGGATACGTAACCCAACGCGTATACACAGACGATTTGAGTATTAATGAATCCATGTCGCCCTCTGATAAAAGTGTCGTACTAGTTCCGGCTGGCTATCATCCAGTTGGTGTCCCACATGGGTATAAAAGTTATTATTTAAATGTAATGGCAGGTCCCAAGAGAGTTTGGAAGTTTAAAAATGATCCAAATCATGACTGGATAGTGAATAGATAAATTGTTTTAAAAGAAAGTGAGTTGTATATGGAGGTTAAGCTTGGTATGTCGCCAATTTCATGGACTAATGATGATTTACCTGAGCTTGGAGGTGATACGAGCTTAGAAACATGCTTAAATGAAACACGATTGGCTGGATTTTCAGGTACTGAGTTAGGCGGAAAATTTCCAAAGAACCCTTTTAGCCTTAAAGAAGTTTTAGAAGAGCATGAATTAAAGCTTATTTCCGGTTGGTATTCTGGCACAATGCTAAATAACAGTCTAAAAGACGAAAAAATTAAACTAGATGAAACCTTAAATTTATTTGCCGAAGTTGGTGCGAGCGTTCTAGTTTATGGTGAAACGTTCAATACAGTTCAAAACAAAAAGAAAAAACCCTTGAATTCGAGGCCGAGATTATCCGAATTTGATATTAAGCAATACGGCCAAGATTTAAGTGATCTAGCCGATTATTGCTTAGACAAGGGCGTACCTTTGACTTTTCATCACCATATGGGTACAGCCGTAGAGACACAAAATGAGATCGAGCAATTAATGAATAGCACTAGAGACTCAGTTGGTCTTCTTCTAGACACAGGACATCTTCTATTTGCCGACGGTGATTATGATAAAATTATTTCTAATTATGGGGATAGAATAAATCATATTCATACAAAAGATATTAGAAAGGACGTTTTCAAGAATGTGGATAAAAGTAAAGATAGCTTTTTAGACTGTGTATTGGATGGCGTGTTTACAGTGCCAGGAGATGGTTGCATTGATTATCGAAAGTTTATCAAACGGCTTAAAGATATTAGATACAAAGGTTGGATAGTGATTGAAGCAGAGCAAGATCCTCTGAAAGCCAATCCATTTGAGTACGCAAAAAAGGGTTTCAATACCTTAGTTTCCTGCTTGGAAGAATATGATTTTAAGATAATTGCCTAAGTTTAATGACCATCGAATTCCCCATAAAATTAAAACAACGAATGGCAAAGGGTAAATTTGTAATTGTAGGAAGAGCTGGAATGGACCTTTACCCTAAACCAGCGAATAAACAAACAAGTGAAGCCGGTACATTTATTTCTGATTTGGGGGGATCTGCTGCAAACATTGCTGTTTCTATTTCCAAACTCGGAGGTCGTTCTCAAATTATAACTGTGGTCTCAGATGATGAAATTGGTGATTTTGTTTGGAAAAAATTAGAAGAGCATAAAGTAGATACTTCATTAGTAACCAAGTCTCAAAATAATAATGCTCGTACATCACTTGCAATAGCAGAGATAAGAAAAGAGCCAAAGGTTGTTATCTATCGTAATAATGCCGCTGATCTTTTTTTAGATAAACAAAATATTGATACCTTAAATCTAGAGAATTATGCCGGTATTGTGATCACTGGAACTGCTCTTTCGGATGAACCATCGAGATCAACAATAAACCTACTTATTGAAAAATCAAAAAATGCAAAATGCCCAGTTATATTCGACGTCGATTACAGAGCAAATGCCTGGACTTCAATATCATTGGCATCCGCTGAACTTCGAGGAGTTGCAAAAATAGCTGATATGTGTGTTGGCAATAGAGAAGAGTTTGAAATAATGTTTGAACAAACGGATTTACGAAAGGTCAGTGCTAATTTTAATCCAAACCAACTAGTGTTATTCAAAAAAGGAGCTGATGGCTGTGATATTATTTTAGATGGTGAAATGGAATCATATACCGTGTTTAAAGTAAAAGCAAAGAAACCATACGGAGCTGGTGATGCGTTCTTAGGTACAATTCTTCACTCACTCTCAAATGGATTAAGTTTAGAAACAGCTATAAAAAGAGGTAACGCGTCTGCAGCTATTGTCGTTTCGAAAGAAGGATGCTCATCGGCAATGCCCAATCTTAACCAGCTAATTGAATTTATCAAGACACATTAGGAGTATAAATTGCACATACCGCCCCATGACAATGATAATAGACCCATAATTGATATAAACGATGCAAAGGTTCCATACGCTTTTTTCAATAGAGTTACTTTAAATAGAGATGAAGAATTTGTTTACGAATTAAATGAGTATGAGAGCTGTATTGTTCCCGCGACAGGGAGTATTATTGTGAATGTCTATTCTTTGGACGAACATTTAATAGGTAATCGGATTAATAACGTTTGGGACGGAGAGCCTGAGGGGGTTTATGTGCCAACGGGTTTAACCGCAAAAATAAAATGTGCCTGTGACCACGCGGAAATTTTTATTGCGGGAGCCAAGTATTCGAAGCAATTACAGCCATTCTATATTATGGGAGAAGACGTGGACGTAGTTCAATATGGCTCTGATGACACCAAAACTCATAGAAAAATTAAACATATCTTAGGACAAAAACAAAATGGAAAAGTTGGTCGCCTATTAGTTTCCGAGCTTTTTACTGTCGGTAAAGGTGGATGGTCAGGGTTTCCACCTCACAAGCACGATACTGATAGAGATGGTGAAACACACCATGATGAAGTCTACAACTTTAGATTCGATCCTAAGGAAGGATTTGCTCTTCAATTATTGCAAGGAGAAAATAAAAAGGTTGGAGATGCGCATCATATAGTAGATGGATCAACTTTTGTAATTGATAAGGGGTATCATCCTTGTGTGGTCGCTCCAGGTTACCAAATGTACTATTTCACAATTTTAGCTGGTAAATCTCAGAGATCTTTAGTTCAATATTTTCAACCTGAATATAGCTGGCAAGTCGAAACTATACCTGGCATTAAAGATATGATAGCCAAATTTAAATGACCTTATCTACACTCAGCCAAGAGCTTCATATTGCTAGAAGCAAGAGGTACGCGCTTGCAGGTTTAGTAGTACTAGGATGGGAAGATGCAAAATATTATGTAAAGGCAGCAGAAGAAATTAGCTGTCCAATTATCTTGCAAGTTGGACCAAATTGCCGCGAAAACACTCCTATAGAAATAATGGGACCAATGTTAAAGAAACTTGCAGAAGATTCATCAATTAATATCGTAACTCTATTGGACCACTCTACTGATTTAGTAGAGTGCAAAAGAGCTCTAGATAGTGGCTTTTCATCTATTATGTTTGATGGGTCAAACATGGAATTCAATGAAAACATTGATATGACATGCAAAGCGGTGGAGCTGGCAAAAAGTTATGAAGCATCTGTCGAGGCAGAACTGGGAGTTGTGGGTTACGATAAGGGGATAAAATCTCAATTTACTGATCCCGAACTAGTACAAAAATTTTATGCAGCTACGCAGGTAGATGCTTTAGCAATTTCTGTTGGAAACACCCATCTCGAACAGCAGAAGGCAACAGAAGTCGATACCAAACTAATCTCTCAAATTGAAAAAATTGTAAAGTGCCCACTCGTTATTCATGGCGGGTCCGGTATAAAGAACACTCAACTTCATTGGTTAGCAAAAAATACTGCCATTTGTAAAATTAATATAGGAACACAATTAAGACAGGTTTTTGGAGAAACTCTGAGGGAATACTTATTAAATAACCCAAATATTTTTGATAGGATTGAAATTCTTTCACACGTATATGAGAAGATAATACCTACCACAAAGAAAATGCTCTTGAATCTAAGGCCAGATAAATGACTTTACAAAATTAGGGCATTTATTTAATTCAAGATCCTTTCACAGTCTGTATCTTTGAGTAAATTAATTACTTTTTGTTGATCTTTGTCAACAAGACTTCTGAACTCTTCACGAATCCATTTTAAACATTTTACTTGATAGGGAAATGTTCTTTGTTCCCACTCACGACCTAAAATTTCTGCACTCCATTTTTCTTCACCACTATTAAAAGCTTCTTCGTTCTTTAGCATAGTTGGAACATATGTCCTTCCAACTTCACAAAAAATTCTTTTAACGGTTTCGGGAAGCTTTGAGTCACTGATCCAATCTTCGCTATCGGGTTCTAATCCAGATAGGTCTTCTGTTTTTCCTACCCAAGCCATCGTACGCATTGAGTTTTTCTCTATTATAGAACGAGGTGTAGGATCAAATCCTACCAATTGGCTTAACTGTCCAAAGAAAGCAAAATCTGCAGAAGAGGGACGGGATCCAAGCAAAAAGGGGAAGTTAATGAAATGGTCCTCCAATATGCTTATTATTTTTTTGAAACATTGGTCTATAAGAGGAGCTGTTTTTTGGTTCGATCCTACGACCCAAACCCTTCCAAGTTGGCGCTGTTCTATTTTTTCTTTTTTGTAACTAAGTTCATCGTTGGTAAGAGTAGAGTTTGCATAAAGAGGTAACAACGTACCTGCATTGTCAATGTCCTTGTCATCATACCATCGGTAATGGAACATAAATTTCGTTCCCCACTCATCACCATAATCTTCAAGCAAATAGTTTAAAAATCTCAAAACTGAGTTTGAGGGAATAGTGCTGCGGCTCGTGAATTTGCTCTCTAGCTTTCTAATGATGGGGGTGGAGTCGGTAACGGCTATGGTTTGCTTTTCAGAATTTTCGAATAAGAATGTTGGGTGTAAAACTGGCTTAGGTTTTTCAATATTGTTTCGGTCTAAATATTCGTCTGGCTCTCCCCAGATAATTTTATACGGGATATGCTTATATCTTAATAAGGCGACCATTTTTCTTGTGTAGGGTGATCCGTTGTTACCAATTAATTTTATGGGTGCTTTGATGATCATAAAATTTTTCCTTTTTAAAAAATACGTATCTTACTAACCTAGTTTTGGTGAAATAAATTTATGTTAGCGTTTTCAATTTTTTGATTGAGATCAGAGTACCGTAAATTCAAAAAGACTTTTTTAAGCGCTTCTCGTAATACTCTTTTGCTCCCAATTAAGCAGACATTCTGCTTCCCTCTTGTGATTGCCGTATATATCAATTTCCTTGTAAGCATTATGCGATGATCATCCACTATTGGCATCACGACGTTTGGGTATTCAGAACCTTGACTCTTATGAACTGTTATCGCGTACGCTAAATCTAAATAATCTATTTTATTGTTATGAAAGAGTTTCGTTTCTCCATCAAACTCCACTCTAATATTTTTTCCAACTTTATTTACAACGTAACCAATATCACCATTTCTAACATCAATATCATAATCATTTTGTGTACATATCACCTTATCGCCTGCACAAAATTTTATCTCTTTCTCACCCTCGATTTTTGAAAAAACCTTCTCGCCATTAGGGTTGTATTTTTTTTGCATAATTGTATTTAAATTTATAAGGCCACTTGAATAACGGCGCATTGGGGAAAGAATTTGTGTTTTGTCAAAATCTATACTGCCGCTTTTATTCCCGGTAAAAAAATCAACTACTTCAATAATTTTTTCGACAACTTGACCCTTGTCAACTTCTACAAATGAAAAGCCTGAGCTAGAAAAATCTGAAGAGAATTCTATTAACTCGCCTTTATTTATTGCTCTAGCTACTTTTGGGATCACGCTATCACTGCCTTGTCGAAATTGCTTTGATAATCTGCTAACAACAATTTTTTTTGATCTTATTAAATCTAAAAATGGTTGCCCTGCGCCTACAGGAGGTAGTTGGTCAACGTCTCCAATTAAAATAAGTTGTGACCCCAAAGGTAGCATTTTGACCAAATCATTGAATAAATTTATATCGATCATGGAGGATTCATCCACAATCAAAGTATCAAACTCTATATCCTTAGCTGATGAATCAGTCATCGCTTTCAGCATATGAATTGTTGATGGTTGAAACTTTTTCAATGCTTGATTTTCTGCTATTCGTTTTGCCGCTCGTCCCGTCGGGGCACATATACGAATGGTCTTTCTAAAGCCGTTGACTAAAACTTGAGCAAGGCCTTCTATAATTCTTGTTTTACCTGTTCCTGGACCACCAGTAATAATCGAAACTCCTGCCTCTAATGAATTTTGGATTGCTTGCACTTGTTCTTCTGATAAAGGATTTGCGGCATTTTTATTAGCAGAAAACTTCTTACCCTTTATTGGTTTGAAATTATCTTTTATCAAACAGATTTGTTGAGCAATATCATTATCTCGTTCACATGCCTCAGCGGTTTCCAAAAATTCTTTATCCTGAACTTTAAATTTATTAAATAAATGCTTATGGCTGCTAATAGCTGCTTGAATTGTGTCAAAGTCATTTTTTGTTATTTCTTGAGCTCTTAACAAAACTCTCTCTAAAGGCCCACAGGTATTGCCGCGTTCGGCCTCACTTTGCATCAGTGCATGTCTTGTAGCAGCAACTATTTTTTGATCTAAAGAGACTTCAATTCCAAAAATGGAAATAATACTTTCTATCTTATCGAAACTAAGTCTTGGAATTCTTTGAAGCAACATATATGGATCTTTATGTATTTCAGCAAAAAACTTATTCCCAAACTCTTCTTTAACAAATTTCTTTTGTGTATATGAAAAGCCAATTTGTGAAAATAATATTTCAAACCCTGAGTTTTCATAATCTAGATCCCATCCTCCTAATAATGCTTCAGAAAGTTTTTTTGATGTTTTTTCTTCAAGAATGTTTACATTGCGCTCATGTAAATACTTGATAACTGTCATCCCAATATTCTGCGCTATGGTATCAGCGTTCTTTGGCCCAATACCCTGAAAGTTTTTAGTCGACAAATATTTCTTCAGCCCTTCTATTGGTTCTTCTTTTAAAATTATTTGAGCTCCCAAGGGTACCTCATCTTTATTCAAAGGCACAAAATAAAATCCATCGCGAGAGGTTGCAGTCTTTTCTGCTACAACGCCGTTACAATTTAAAGGCTCTAGATTACTATCAAAATAGCTTATTACAGCGATCAATACGCTCACCCCATATTTGTTAATAATTTTGCCACTTAGAACCGCTTACCAAACAAGTTTTAATATACACAAATTACCCATTTGCGATATATTTGATTAACAGTTCTATATATAAATTTCTATGAGAGCATAACGATTAACACCATAAATAGAAAACTAGCTGTTATTTTTGCAACTGACGTCGTTGGCTATAGCAAGCATATGGAAAAAAATGAGAATGAGTCAGTAAAAACTCTTCGAGCGTGCGAAAATATTCTTAAAGATCTGTTCAAAAAATATGAAGGGCGTCTCTTTAATTCTGGTGGCGACTCTTTCTTTGCCGAATTCCCTAGTGCCGTATCAGCTGTTGAATGCGCATCTGAATTCCAAGGACGTCTAAGAGAATTTTACTCTCAGAATAATCTTCCAATTAAGTTGCAATTTCGAGTTGGAATACATATGGGTGACGTAATAAAAGAGAAGCGAAATCTTCTTGGAGATGGCGTTAATATTGCAGCGAGACTAGAGGCCTTGGCTCAACCTTCAGGAGTAACGATTTCCAAGTCAATATTTGATTTAGTTAAAGGAAAAGTAAATTTATCCTTCAATGATCTTGGTGTACAAAAAGTCAAAGAAAATGAATTTCACGCCTATGATATTCTTTGAAGTAAATCGCAAAAACGAATTCTAAGAACATCTTCAAATCCGGTACTACGAAATTTAGGTATTGTAGCCTCCGTATTCGCAGTAGTAGTTATTGGAATTATTTTTTATCTCCAATCAGATACAAAACCAGTAAGCAAAATTCAAACGATGCCAACGGATAAACCCTCAGTTTTGGTCATTCCATTTGAAAATCAAACTGGGAAATCTGATAATGACTTCATAGGATTGGGAATAATAAGTAATATTATCTCTACCTTATCAATCAATGACTCAATATTGGTATCTTCCTCTAGCACTGGTAAACATGTTCAAGAGAAAAATTACTCTGATAGCGAGATATTAGAAAACTATGGCATTCAATATCTTTTAAGAGGAGATGTTCAGGGTGCTGAAGGAGCCTATCGCGTTTCTTTACAAATGACTGATCTCAAAAAGAGTGAGGTTGTATGGTCAAAACTTTTTGACTTTAAGGAGTTAAAGGAACTTTTTCCAGTTCAAGAAAAGATAAGTATAGCCATTTTGGAGCAGATGAGAGTTAAGACAAGCGGATCACAGTTAACCCAGAAAAATTATTTCACTAACCCAGAAGCGTATAGACATTTTCTCAATGCATGGGCTGCTTTTGGCCTTAAAACGATGGAGGGAAGTGAAAAAGCCGAAAGGCTATGGAAAAAGGCCATAGAGCTAGATCCAAACCACCGACAATTAAATTTTATGATGGCATGGGTTCATTGGAGAAAAGTCACTATGAGAATGTCGGATGATCCCAAAAGAGATATGGGAAAAGCCTATTCTATTGCATTGAATGCTATTGATGAGTTTCCCGAATGGACAACACCTAAAGCTCTAGCAGGCTTAATTGAATTATTTTTAAAAAAGTATGATGAAGCCTGTGGAAGGATACCTACTCTATTACAAGCTTCAAAAGATCATTCAGATTTAGGTATGGCAAATCTAGTTATTCACTCCTGTGGCATGTTAGGAGAAGCAATAGAAAACTATGAAAAAATAATGTTGTCGAATCCCCACCATGCGGCATGGATATTTTATATGTACAATCACGCTTTAATTGAAAATAAACAATATGAGAAATCTGAGAGATTCGCTCTTATGAAATTAAATGAAAAGCATAATTGGAGTGGGGTTGACCAAACATTATATTTGCAGCTTGCTTATCTGTATGAGTTGAAGGGAAGTAAGAAGAAAGCAAAAAAAATGTTCGAGCTACATAAAGCCATCGACGGAAAGGGTAAAACAGGTGAAATTATTCATAAAGAATATTTCACTGCGAGTGATAAAACATATCTTAACGAGTTAATATCTGCCCTCAAACCTTATGGGCTAACGGAAAAATAAAAATACACTTTTTACAAGCATACATCTTGTAATTTTTTTTTCAGTACCCATCTAAAAAATGTGGACGCCTAATCGGGTCTACTCACATAAATCTTGCTTAATAAAGGAGATAATAATGAATAGTTTAAGCACACTAAGAAGTGCCTTACAGGCATTTGACACTAATACATTTTCACCCTTTGCCGTTGGTTTTGATAAGACGTTTGATCGCCTTTGGGACTACGCAGCGCACCAGAGTGACACTAATGTGGGGTTTCCCCATTATAATATCGTACAACACGATGACTATAAGTACACAATTGAAATGGCATTAGCCGGCTACAGTAAATCTGATATAGACGTTGAACTAGCGGACGGCGTTTTGACAATCAAATCAATGAAAACCGTTGAAGAAAGCGATAATAAAGTCTATCGAGGTATCGCTTCCAGAAATTTTACTCGTAAATTCACTTTAGCCGACGACATAATCGTTAAAGACGGGGCTTTAAAAGACGGAATGCTCTCAATAGAATTAGAGAGAGTAGTTCCAGAAGAAAAGAAGCCACGTCTTATAAAAATTAAATAAAATTAACAGGGAGGGGGTAACAGCCCTCTCCCACTTTTAAAGTTATAAAACTTCCTTCGCAAAATTTGCAACTTTGTTCCAGTCAGTAAACTCATATGTCTGGCTTGTATCTGTTGGACCTTTTGTTATAAGCATAATAAATCGAATAATTAGGCGATCTAAAAACCTGTAACTAGGATAGTCAATCCTTCCCGCAAAAACTGCTAATTTATCCGGTTGCCACTCCGATAATTCTAAGAATTTTTTCATATAGGGATTAGTATTTGGTTGGTTTTTTTCCTTTTTCCTAGCAACAACATTTACTGTGAAAAACGCAGTAGATTTTTTTTGTAGCTCATCTCTGTTTACTTTAACAAACTCATATACTAGCGGATTATGTTTTCCATATCTAATGCTGGCTCCAATCACTATTTTTGAGTATTGAGCTAAATCGATCTCGGGAGCGTTCTCTATTCCACATAGAGTTATTTTCGATTTTCTCTTTGAGAAATCGATTATTCGGTCACAAATCCTTTTTGTTTGCCCATCTGTAGTGGAATATATAATGAGGGTTTTTTTCATTTATGACAAATTTTTTAACATGTTCGAAAATATTTTATCATTTTTTTTTTTTTATAAGAAGTTTTTGTCATATTTTTTTAAAAGATAATTGCTATGATAGTACAATATTTGAACTAAAAAAAGGAGGGACCAATGAATGTAGTATCTATTAGAGAAGTAACACCTGACGTAGGTAAAGAAAAATTAGCTGAGCTCAGATTTAAGAGAGGAAGCGAAATACTTGCCAAGCATGGAGCAACAACTCGCTTGTGGAAAGTGATTGTTGGGCAGGGTGTTGGTGATTTAGTCCTTATGAGTATGTATGAGTCATTTTCAAAGGGCGCGACAGCTTTCCAAAGTTTTTCTGGAGACTCTGACATGGCTGCACTCATGGATGAACGCTCAGCGAGCCCCGCAGGAGAACTAAGAGGTCCTAACCTTTTTAGGATGGCTTATGGAGCTCCTACCAATCCTCCGAGACCAATCCTTGTTCAACGCATGTATCACATGCCTCGAAAAAATCTTTCTAAGGCTCTTGAACTTGCACCTGAAATGGATGCGCTTACGAAAAGTCTTGATGTTTCAATGGGAGTTGGTGTGCCTATGTTGGCCTCAGACCATGAGATGATGGGCGTGGTTTATCGATTTAACTCGCTAGAACATTGGGGGACATCAGTAGACGCAATGTCACAAAACCCAGATTTTGCCGCTCTAGTTGAAAAAGCTAACGATTTAGGAGCGCTTAAATCTTCACGAATGTTGATGCATATTTAAAATCGATTTCGCAGACGGGTGGACTTTATGTCTATCCGTCTGCCTATAGAACTAAATAAACTATTTTAATTTTATAAGAACACTACCCTTTCTACCAGGAGTTAATGTGGCATCATGAGATAATGCACATTCCTCAAGGTTAAAAACACCACCAACCGCCATCTTAAGAGCACCGTCTGAATGAGCATCATGTAACGCTTGTATAGCAATATCTCTGTCTTGCTTAGGCAAAATATAAATCAGTGCAATATTAATCTTTAAAGCCTTGAAAAGGTAGGGTCCAAAAGGAAATATAGGGTTCATATTTTTTGCAGCCCCATACAGAGAAATCTCTCCATTTTGTCTGACAATCTTGTGCAAGAGATTTACATTCTCCCCAAATTCCACTTCTATAGCTCGGTCAACTCCTGCAGGAACTATGTCTAAAATCTTTTTGGATAAATTGGGATCTCTATAATCAAATACATGGTCTGCACCCGCATCTCTAATGTGTTCGAACCCGTCTTCAGATCCAGAGGCGATTACATTTGCACCAGACCACTTGGCCAATTGTATGCACGTATGTCCTACTGCCCCCGCTCCTCCAGATACAAACACTGTTTTCCCTTTAACTGGTCCATCTCCCAACGTGCAATACGAAGCAGTTAGTCCAGGAATTCCCAAACAAGCACCCGTTTCATAAGACATATCACCTGGCATTTCGACAGCTTGAGTACTTGGAACCGTAATATACTCTGCTGCAGTTCCGTTTGGTCGTTGCCATTGACCGTTCCAAATCCACACTCTTTGTCCAATTCGACTTTCCTGAACGCCCTCTCCAACAGCACTAATAACCCCAGAGCCGTCGGAGTTTGGAACGATCTGCTCAAACTGTGGTTTAGTAACTCCAGGCCGATTTCCTGCTCTTGACTTTGCATCTGATGGGTTGGAACCAGAGAATTGGAGGGAAACTTGTACCTCACCTTTACCTGGTTTTGGAATCGGAAGCTCTTTTAATTTTAAAACATCAGTAGATATACCGAATTCACTATAGGTTATTGCTTTCATCATACTCGTGCCCATCTTTAATATTCCTATTCTTCTCTTTATGTTTAAATTAGTAGCAGAGGATTTTCCTCAGGCGATTTGAATATACTACATGATTAAGTGAATTGTAATTTGATTGTACTAAAAAATGAAAAGCTGGGCATTATTAGAAACTGAAATTAATTCTCAATACTCAAAAAGGTTTGAAAAGTTTGGGCCTACAGCTAAAGGAGTTTTTTGGGCTTCAACTGCGCGTCAAGAAAAACGATTTGATTTAATCCTCAAGGAAATTCAGAAAATTTCGAGAAACGATATTGTCCTGGAAATTGCTGATATTGGTTGTGGGTGCGGTTCCTTCGCTGATTATCTAAATAGGAACCATAATAAAATTAAGTTTAACTATGAGGGATTTGATATTAATCCAAAGTTTATAAAACATTGTCGTAGTAAGTTTTCGAAGGAGAATCTTAGATTCAAAATCGATAGCAAGCCATCATCAAAAAAGGACTTTGTAACTATGTCTGGTACTTATAACCTAGCTACAACAACAAACGTTTCATTATGGGAACAGTATCTATTTAGTTGCCTATCTGAATGCTGGTCTTACACAAAAACTGCTATGATTTTTAACTTACAAACATCAAAAAAGAGTAAAATTTCGTCACAAAATATTTATTACGCAAATGCGTCAAAAGTCATCGATTTTTGCGTATCAAAGTTAGGTCCAACTCGAATTGTGAGAGATAATAGTCTAGAAAATGATGCAACCTTTACAGTTGTAAAATAAAAACTTACTTATTCTTTTTCAGTTTCAAAAAGTAGAGATAGTTGTCTGATATTTTCTTCTCCACTTTGATCCATTAGGGTAGTTGGATAATCACCCGTAAAACAGTGATCCGTGTAACTCGGGCTTTTGGGATCTCTTCCATCTTTATGACCCATTGCACGGTATAGGCCATCAATCGATAAGTAGGCTATACTATCAACGTCTAACATATCCCTTATTTCATTAAGCTCGTTATTTGCCGCTAGTAAATTTTCTTTTACAGGCGTGTCAATCCCATAATAATCTGGATACTTTATGGGCGGTGCAGCTATGCGCATGTGTACCTCGTGGGCTCCTGCATCCCGCATCATTCTAACAATTTTTATAGATGTAGTACCTCTAACCAGTGAGTCATCAACTAATATTACCTTCTTTCCATCAACTAAAATCTTATTCGCGTTATGCTTTAGCTTGACCGAGAATGCTCTTATAGACTGCTGGGGTTCGATAAATGTTCGGCCAACATAGTGGTTTCTAATAATCCCAGTTTCAAATGGTATCTCAGACTGTTCTGCATAACCTATTGCAGCTGGCACCCCGCTATCTGGAACCGGGATAACCATGTCAGCTTGGACAAAAGATTCTTTAGCCAGTTCTTTACCAAAGGCCTTGCGACATTTATAAACACTTAATCCTCCTACGATACTGTCAGGCCTTGAGAAATAGATATACTCGAAAATACATGGCCTTGGTTTGACTTGTGGAAAGGGTTTAATACTCTCGATAGTATTGTCAGTTATTACCACTATCTCACCATTTTCCACCTCCCTAATAAACTTTGCACCAATAATGTCTAAAGCACAGGTTTCTGAAGTCAGTATATAGTTTCCGTCTAATTGACCAAGCACCAGCGGCCTAATTCCCAACGGGTCTCTTACTCCAATTAATTTTTTGTTTGTTAATGCGACCAAAGCGTAGGCACCTTCGATCTGAGAAAGCGCATCGATAAATCTTGAAATTGTATTACCTTTTTTTGATCGTGCTACTAATTGAAGAATAGTTTCTGTATCTGACGTAGATTGAAAGATCGCTCCTTCTTTTTTTAATTCGTGCCGTAATGTGAGCCCATTTGTAAGGTTCCCATTATGCGCTATTGCAAACCCTCCAACCGTTAGGTCGGCGAAGAGTGGTTGTACATTTCTCAACACAGTTCCTCCAGTCGTTGAATAACGAACATGGCCGATTGCTGTATTTCCAGAAAGCCTATCTATAATACTCTGTTTGGTGAAATGTTCGCTTACTAAACCAATCCTTCTTTCTGCATGGAAATGATTCTTATCAAACGTAACAATACCAGCAGATTCCTGGCCCCTATGCTGAAGCGCATGTAATCCAAGTGTAGTTATAGCTGCGGCATCGTCATGCCCATAAATACCAAAGACCCCACACTCATCTTTTGGTCGATCATCATCAAGCGGAAGGAACACAGATTCTCCATTTGTTTGTATCCCTACTACCCTATCACAAGGTCACCAAAGAAAAATCACTTAAATTGATAGGATAATTAATTTTCCTTTACAATTAACTTTTTTAGTTCTAATCGAGAACTTAAGAGAGAGTTTATCATGGCATTATCCAACATCCCAAAAGAGCAAGGTAAAGACCAAAAATATTTGCTAATTGTTATAGCTGCCTCGTGTATTGTGGCTGCAGTGTTTGGAAGTCGTAACTCTCTTTCCCTTACAATTGAAGGTATCAACCAATCTGAAACGTTAGATTACCTACAAATCAGTTTTGCCTTCGCTCTTGGGCAACTGTTTATTGGTACAATCTCACCGTTTGGGGGAATGATTGCAGATAAATATGGGTCCGGGAAAACTTTAACAGTTGGAATTTTACTCAGTCTTTTAGGCACCCTCTTAATTCCTTATTCAACTACAGCATTTACTCTGGCAATATCATTGGGAGTTATTGCATCTAGTGGACTTGGGATCGCCGGTCTTCCCGTCGTCCTTGCCTCAGTAAATAGACTTATACCACAGGAAAAAGTAGGAATGGCGTTTGGTTTTATAAATGCTGGCTCATCCTTAGGGCAATTAATATTAGCGCCAATCGCAGGGTTTATAATTGTAAATTTTGGTTGGGTTTATTGTATTTTATTCTTATCTCTAATTTTACTGCTGGTATTGCCCCTTTCCTTTCTACTTAGGTCGAGAGTAGAACAAAACACGTTTAATAATACTGCTGACAGAAGCTTGTCTGATACCCTCAACATTGCTTTTAAAACACCAAGCTATATTTACTTGGTAGCTGGTTTCTTCGTCTGTGGATTTCATGTTGCCTTTATAGCTACCCACATGCCAGGTGTCATCCAGGTGTGTGGTTTTTCACCTACCGTTTCCGGATGGTCCTTAGGCCTTATTGGCCTTTTCAACATTCTAGGAAGTATATTTGCTGGTTGGTATATATCAAAAAGGAGTATGCGAATTTTTCTAGCTTATACTTACTTTGCTCGATGTATAATTGTGCTCCTTTTTCTTGTCTCTCCTAAGGACCTGATATCTGTCATGCTGTTTTCTATTGCCTTAGGACTAACATATTTTTCTGTTATACCGGCAACTGCTGGACTGGTAGGAAAGATGTTTGGTCCACAATTCATGGCAACTCTTTTTGGCTTCGCACTCTTTTCGCATCAGATCGGTGGCTTTCTTGGCGCATATCTTGGAGGTTTCTTCTTCAGTATTACAGGAGACTATACTACTGTTTGGCTACTCGACGCTGCACTCGCAGTCTTTGCGGCGCTTATTCACCTACCTATCAAAGAGAAGCTTGTGTATTCAGAAGCAACTTAGTCAAATTTTAATTTTCAATGTAAGATCCCATCGAGATATCCC
>CACIAQ010000018.1 GCA_902584635.1 uncultured Alphaproteobacteria bacterium | reverse complement strand
TCAGATTGAAAATAAAGCAATTGATAAATTGAAAGCTAAAATTTTAGAATTCTCTTAAGCTAAGAGTATTTTTGTCTAAACTTACTTTTTTTATACACTCCAATTATTTCTAATTTGTTGGTAAAATATTGGAGCTCCTCCAAAGCCCTTTTTAAAGACATGTCCTCAGGATGCCCCTCAATGTCAGCGAAGAATTGGGTCGCCTCAAATGAGCCCCCTAACATATAACTTTCGAGTTTTATCATATTTACATTATTGGTAGCAAAACCTCCCATAGCTTTATATAGGGCCGCGGGAATGTTTCTCACCTGAAAGAGTATGGATGTGATCACTTTTTTTTGCTGTCCAATTAATTTCTTAGGCTTTTTTTCCATCAACAAGAATCTAGTCGTGTTGTTTTTATTATCCTGAATATTAGCTCGCAGTACTTTAAGTCCATAGATTTGAGCAGCAATTTTTGAGGCTAATGCGCCCTTAAATTTATCGTTTTCTTCTGATATTAATCTTGCTGACCCTGCTGTATCATAGCCTGAGATAGGTTTAATGTTATTTTTTTTAAGAAATTCATTACATTGGCCTAAAAGAACCGGATGGCTTGTTGCTGTAGTTATTGTTTTCAAGCTTGATGATCTGGGGCCTAACATGCAAATATCTACAGGCAAAAAATACTCTGCGGTAATAAAAAGCTTTGAAGCTGGTAGAAGAGAGTGAATATCAGCGACCCTGCCATAAGTCGAGTTATCTACTGGTAAAATTGCCTTGTCAGCTTTACCTTTTCTTACAGTTTCAATTGCTTCTTCAAAGGACTCACAAGGTACAACTACTGGGTCTTTAAAAAACTTAGTTGAAGCTTGATGTGAATATGAACCAAGGGCTCCTTGGAAGGATATTTTCAGGACCTTTTTTTTCATAACTTGATTACGGTGTACATTTTGTCGCGTTCATTTTTAAAATCAGTTGTGGAATATTCTTCGATTTTTTATATAACATATAATATTATTTGAATTTAGGAATAAAAAAACATGGATACCTTCGAGTGGACCAAGACAGGCGGAGCCCTTTGTGGGGCACTTCTCTTGTTTTTGCTTTTAAACTGGGGCACTGAAATAATTTATCATAGTGGCGACGATCACTATGGAGAAGAAAAATTGGCTTATTATCTAGAGATTGAAAGTAGTGATGATGAGACAGAGGAGAGCAGCGAGGAGACTGTTGATTTTGCCACTTTGCTTGCCAGTGCAGATATCGAAAAGGGTAAGAAAGTATTTGGTAAATGTAAGTCGTGCCACAAGCTTGACGATGGAGCGAATGGCGTTGGTCCTCATCTCTACAAGGTTATAAACCGAGACATAGGATCGATAGAAGGGTTCAAATATTCGAAAGTGCTGATGGGTCTAGAAGGGGTCTGGAGTATAGAAGAGCTTAATAAGTATCTTACCAAGCCCTCCGAGTATGCTCCTGGAACTGCAATGAGTTTTGCCGGTCTTAAAAAAGATAAAGACCGAGCTGATTTAATCGAATATCTAAATACTTTATCTGAGTAAAAACGCTTATTAACATTTGCCTTTAAAATACACTGTAAGTAAGATAGGAACAAAAGAAGAACAAACTATTTTAGGCGTTAGTATGAGCTATATTAATTTTTCTGAGATTCAATACCTAGAGTTTTTACCAGGGTTATTTCTTAGGAGAGGAAGTGTTCATCAGATAGCAGGACCGTCAAGATTTATTTTTGCACTTGTAATTGCAAGAAATATAAAAAACCACATAACGTGGATAAAAAGAAAAGAATCTGCTATGTCCCTTTACCCCGATGGACTTACATCTTGGGTTGATGTAAATAAATTCATTTTGGTGGACACGATAACAGAACAAGAGTCTATATGGGTAATGGAAGAATTTTTAAAGTCAGACGTAAGTGAACTTGTAGTATGTGAGCTACGTGAGCCAATTAAATATTCAAATCTACGAAGAATAATACTGTCGTTCAAAAGTGTAGCAGAAGAAAAAAATAAAACTCTTCCGATAGTATTGTTAGTTTCTTCTTTTCAAAGTAAAATAATAGGTGTTGAGAGCAGATGGTATATGAAGCCCAGCCTTTTGATTAATTCATCTACAAAAAAAAAGTGTTCTTTCTTAGAAGAACGGTGGGAGTTGACATGCAGTAAATCAAGGTTAAACCTCTCGTCATGGATAATCAATGCTAGACAGAAAGGCTATGATAGAAGAACTATTAATATACACAAGGCTACTTGATAGCCTACATATTGTGCAGAGTCCCTAAAGCCCCGCCTCCAGGAGTTTTCACAATCAAAGTGTCTCCTTTTTTGCCTTCTATTTGATCGGCATACTTCAATATCTCTAAATTACCGTCATTTCTCAGAAGATACGTTGACCCAACTTTTCCTGATCCTCCGCCTAATAGTCCTGGTGGACCAATAGCCCTATGGCCAGATAGAACTGAAATTATCATTGGCTCCAAAAAAGAGATTTTTCGAACTACACCGTCACCCCCATTGTAGCGCCCAATACCTCCAGATCCTTTGCGAATAGAAAATTCTTCTAATATAACAGGATATCTGAACTCAAGCGTCTCTGGATCGGTTAATCGGCTGTTGGTCATATGACTGTGAACAGCGGAGGTGCCTTGATAAAAATTACCAGAAAAGTTTATCCCTGCACCTGTACCTCCGCAAATTGTTTCATAATACTGAAACTTTTCATTTCCCCATGTAATATTATTCATGGTTGACTGAGAGGCTGCTTGAATACCAAAACCCATTAACAAGGCGGAGGTTACGGCTTGGCTGGTCTCGACGTTACCAGCTATTACCGCAGCGGGATACTCTGGAGATAAAATGCTAGATTTCGGTATTTTTATTTTTATTGGTTTCATGATTCCAGAGTTCATAGGAATATTGCCTCCGGTCAATATTCTAAAAGCATATAACACAGCTGCTCTGGTCACAGGTAGGGGAGCGTTATAATTACTTTCAAGTTGCATTGTAGTACCATTAAAGTCGACCTCTATCGAACTATCTTCTTCGTTAGGTGTTAACCTAATTTTTATTTCTCTCACTGCACCTGATAAATCATTATCCATCTGATACGTGATATCGGTGCTTTTTACTGTCTTAATTGATTCCCTAACGGCCTTTTCAGCATTTTGACAAACGAGTTCTTGAAACCTGAAAACTGTCTCGAGACCATATTTATTAACAATTTTTAGTAATTCCATTTCTCCTGTCTTACACGCAGCAATTTGCGCTTTCAAATCAGCAATATTTGTTGAAGGGGATCTAGCTGGATATGAGCCCGACAATAGTTTTTCTTTTATCGCTTTTTCTTTAAAAATACCCTTATCTACAATTTTCCAATTATCAATATAAATTCCTTCTTCATTGATATTCGTGCTGTTGCACGGCATAGACCCAGGTGTCAGTCCACCGATATCAGTATGATGCCCTCGAGCTGCTGTGTAAAAAATTATCTCATTTTTCTCAGAATTCCAAATGGGATTAACTATAGTTATATCGGGGAGATGAGTTCCTCCATTATAGGGTGCATTGATTGCAAAAATATCGCCATGAAATAAAGTAGAATTGTTTTTTATTATAGACTTTACTGTTGAGTCCATCGATCCTAAATGAACTGGCATGTGGGGAGCATTGGCAACTAGCTCTCCATTCTTATCAAAAATAGCACAGGAAAAATCTAACCGTTCTTTAATAGTTATTGATTGTGCGGTCTTCTCTAAAACAAAGCCCATTTGTTCAGCAATTGACATAAATAAATTATTAAATACCTCAATCTGAGCACTTTCAGTATGGCTCTTTGGTCGAAAGGCTTTCACTCTTGCAAGTTTAATTGCTCCACTCTCCTGCAGAGTGCTATTCCAGCCTTCTTTAAGTAGAATTGATGTCTGAGATCCGACGAGAACAGCAGGTCCTGAAATTTTTGAGTTTTTTCTTAAATTTTCTATTGGGTAAAATTGACAATCACTCCACTCCCCATTGATATAAACCCTTTTGGTTGCAGTTGGCAATTTTTTATTTGTTAGTTCTTTAACTCCTTTATTGCTTTTTATATTTACGTCAGTGCTTCCAACTGCTTCAACGAACACGGACTCTATAATCAGTTTTTTTGATGCAGGTTGAAACCCGAAAAGACGTAGATAGGTTTCCTTAAATTTTAATTGTAAATTAGTTGTCGTATCAAAATCAAATTCTAGACTAGTATCTGTTCCCTGCAGTTTGATGAATAATTTAATTATATAAGTTATATTTTTTTCCAAAACATTTTGTTTTTCAAGATTCTCCATTGTTGAAGTACTAAGACTATCGGCTATGAGTGCAGTTTCTAATAATGTTTCTCTTGTTAAATATTTTTCTATTACCTTACTTCTATTAGTTCTTATCTCTGCTAAACCCATACCATAAGCTGAAAGTACTGAGGCGTGCGGGTGAATAAGGCAGGTCTTCATGTCTAGTATTTCTGCTATTGAGCATGCATGCTGGCCTGCAGCACCTCCGAATACGGTCAGGCAATACTCTCGTAGGTCATAACCTCTTTGAACTGATATTTTCTTGATGGCCTCAGCCATACTATTATCTGCTATGCTGATGTATCCTTCTGCTATTTCTTCTACTGGAACATTCATTTTATCACTTAGTTGCTCAAATAGAATTTTAGATGCACTGAGTGACAAGCTTTCATTGTTCTTATATCCAAAAGTTTTCGGAAAAAAGTCAGCATGAATTCTTCCTGTAACAAGGTTACTATCGGTAATTGTTAACGGTCCTCCTCGAGCATAACATGCCGGTCCTGGAGTTGCTCCTGCGCTTTGAGGGCCTACAATCAATCTTCCTGATTTTTCTGAGAGGATGCTACCACCACCTGCCGCAATAGTGTTTATGCTCAACATTGGAATTGAGATGCGAATCCCATCAATTTTATTGTTCACCGTTCGCTCTAGCTCGCCGGAGTAATGCCAAACATCAGTTGAAGTTCCTCCCATATCGAACCCTATTATTTTATATTCCTTATTCAGAGCGCTAGTTTTAATACCGCCTATAACACCTCCAGCTGGACCAGATAAAATTGAGTCTTTACCAGAAAAAAGACTGGCATCGGTGAGACCCCCATTTGATTGCATAAAGCTAATCTTACCACTTATATCTCCCTGAAACTCTTCGTATAGGGTATCAATATACCTATTTAAAACTGGGCTCAGGTATGCATCAGCCACGGTAGTGTCGCCTCTCATAACGTACTTCATTATTTGAGACGTTCTATAGCTCAATGAAATATGCGAAAACCCTAAAGCCTTTGCTACTCCTTCTGCTTCTTTCTCATGTTTGTTAAATTTACAACTGTGCATGAAAACAATTGCACAGGACTTTTGTTCTACATTTTTTATTTTTCTAAGATCTTTAAGGAGTTTTTCTTTATTGATTGGCTTTAATATTTTACCAGAGGATGTCACTCGTTCCTCAACTTCTATTATGTGATCATACAAAGGGTCAGTTAGAATTATTTGCCTATCAAAAAGATTAGGTCTGTTTTGGTAGGCTATTCGTAGTTGGTCTCTCAATCCCTTGGTAGTTAATAAAACCACAGGAAATCCCTTTCTTTCCAGAAGGGCATTTGTTGCGACTGTTGTTCCCATTTTTATGGAGTTTATATTATCGATGGGTATCTTTTCGTCATGAGGGACTTTTAGAAAACGCTTAATACCTTCCAAGCCGGCATCTTTATAAAGTTGTTTGTTTTCAGAAAGTATTTTATCAGTAAATAGTTTCCCATTTGAGTCTCTTGCAACAATATCGGTGAATGTACCTCCTCTATCAATCCAAAAATCCCATCGCTCGCTCTGATTTAAGTTTAACATTTCCTCTATCTATTCGTCTTATATCTCTATTAAAAGATATTAAATAGTTTTACTTGATAATCAAATATGGATAACTATTCGAAATCAAAAAACCGAGATTTTTTCAAATTAATCCAGCAACCCACTTTTCAATTAAATATCTTGCTATGGCCCCCTTTCTAGCCATAAAAATCGATTTGTCTAGACCATTCAGAGCTCTAAAAACCTCTTCTTTGCTAACCCAAATAACATCTTCAAGTTCATCTTTGTCAATTTGAATTGTTCTGTTTTGTGCTTCACCAGTGCACCCCATCATCAATGATGCAGGAAATGGCCATGGTTGGCTTGTTACGTATTGGACATTTTTTATTCTTATCCCACTCTCTTCCATAACTTCTCTTTCAGCTGCTGCCTCAATCGTTTCACCAGGCTCTATAAAGCCTGCTAAGCAAGAATACATTTTTGGAGGCCAACCATGTGATCGCCCTAAAAGTATGTCATTTCCCTTTTTAACTAACATAATAACTACAGGGTCAATTCTAGGGAATTGCTTATAATTGCATTTCTCACAGGCCTTTTCCCATCCTGCTTTTTCAGAAGATAATTTGCCGCCGCAAGATTGACAAAAATTAACCCTTTTGTGCCACTCATACATTCCCTTTGCTGTTGCGCATAAATTTGCATATTTAGGATTTAATAACGGTAATAAATTCCGTAAGTCACAAAAATAAGTACCTCTCGGAAGATCAGGGTGATGATTTCTTTCTGAGTCACTAAAGGATCCGATTTGTTCCGTATTTCCTAAAACTTTTCTTGAGTCAGAAATATCCCATAAAACAATATTTCTATTTTCAAATTCCCCTAAAAAAATATACTTTTTCAGGCCTTGTATAAACTTTATTCTTTGGTTTATAAGATAAGGAAAAGGTTTGCCATTATTAAATTGAAAAAGAAGCTTTCCTCTCCAAATAATCAAATGAGAACAATTTTTTAAGTTTTTAACTTTTTTTGAGTTTCGAAGATTTGCCTTCCTTTTTAAGTTGATTAGTGAAAATAATGGAGGTGGGTCTAAATCCATCGCATAATCCTTAGTATATTTAATTTTCTTGTTTAAGACTTGGTTAGATATATAATTATAGGTGAGAGATTGGCTCGGGTAAACCTTATCGATCACCCGGTCAGGTCTGAAAGGAAGCAGCCGAATTGTAAAGGTTTAGGTCGATTGTCGATCTCTCGTTAATATTCAAATTTGCAATAACCTTTGCTGAGAAAATTTTAAGGAAGCATAAGATTGTCTATAGAGCCATATAAAATATTAGCGCTTAAATATAGACCTACTCAATTTTCCGAGTTAGTGGGTCAGGATGCATTAGTAAAAACTTTGAGAAATTCTTTTCTTTCTAATAGGGTCGGACACGCCTTTTTACTACACGGTGACAGAGGGGTCGGCAAAACTTCTACGGCGAGGCTTATAGCAAAAGCTTTAAACTGTTCAGAAAAAAAAGATGGTGATGTAGAGCCGTGCAATACTTGCTCTAACTGTAAATCAATTCAGTTGGGTAGACACGTAGATGTCATTGAAATGGATGGGGCAAGCAAAACTGGTGTAAACGATATTAGAGAAATTATTGAGACAGTGGTTTATAGAGCCGCTTCAGCGAAATTTAAAGTTTATATAATAGATGAAGTTCATATGTTGTCTAATTCCGCTTTCAATGCTTTACTAAAAACATTAGAGGAACCTCCAGAGCATGTAAAATTTATATTTGCAACAACAGAGATAAAAAAAATTCCCCTCACGGTATTATCGAGAGTTAATCGCTTCGACTTAAGACGATTAGAAAGCGCTGTACTAATCAATCATCTGCTCGAAATTTTGCAGTGCGAAGGCCTTAGTGCTGAAAAAGAAGCTTTAAAGACCATTGCTAGAGAGGCTGAAGGTTCTGTTAGAGATGCTTTATCAATCCTTGATCAAGTATTAGTAAATTGTGGATCAAAAATTGAAAACGAGATGGTTAATGAATTATTGGGGAAAATTTCGAAGTCTGACACTTTATATCTTCTTGAGCTCATCATAAAAGGAGAAACAGCAGAGACGCTAAAGAGAAGTAGGGATTTCATCGCAAGAAATACAAGCGCTGCAACTCTACTTCAAGAATTATTAGGATGTATACATTTAATAAGCTTATCAAGCCTGGGGGATAATGACTTGATGGGTGATGATTATTCAGTAGAAGAAAAAAAACTAGCAGAGAAATTATCTAGTAAAACTGATACGGTTATTTTAACAAGTTTATGGCAAATACTATTTAAAGGAATTGATGAGTTGAGAGTTTCTTCTGAGCCAATAACGAGCTTAGAGATGTTGTTGCTAAGAGCATGTCACATGTCAATTTTGCCTTCACCAGATACACTTATAAAAAGTGTTTTGGATAGTGGTTCTGATAGCATGATGCGTGTTTACAATATGGAAAGGAAGTCAGTCTTGAAAACGCCAAAAAAAGGTGAAATAATAAACAGGACCCAAAGTAATATCGAAGATACCGAGATGGAGAGATCAGTTGAAAGCTCAGATAGCAGCGCTGTGAGGGAAATTTTAGATATTTTTCCAGGGGCAACTGTAAAGAAATGAGTAGTCAAAAGATCGATAATAAAAAAGAGGAATACAATGTTTAAAGGACTAGGCCAATTAGGTGACATGGCAAAGTTAATGAAGCAGGCTCAGGAAATGCAACAGAAAATGCTTGATGCCCAGAGCGAACTAGATAACGTCGAGGTTTTAGGAGAAGCAGGAGGTGGGCTTGTCAAGGTTGTTGGTACAGCTAAAGGAACTTTTAAAAATATCGAAATAGATGAGTCAATTTTAATCCCTTCTGAAAAGCAAGTTATTGAGGATCTGCTTTTAGCGGCAATTAAGGACTGCAAATCTAAAAGTGAAGAGGCCTCAAAAAAGGAAATGGCAAAAATGGGCCAGGCGTTTGGTTTGCCTGAAGGATTTAAGTTGCCTTTCTAAAATGATAAATAATAACCCAAAGGATGGTCAGTCTGATTTAGAGTCAATAATTAAAATCTTTTCAAAGATGCCAGGTCTTGGTCCTAGATCAGCACAAAGGCTAGTATTTCATTTAATAAAAAAGAGAGAAATATTACTTGATCAGCTAATATTTTCCCTAGAAAATTTAAATAGTAAAATAAAATATTGTGAAATTTGTGGCAATGTTACTCTGGGTACTATGTGTGAGGTGTGTTCTGATAAATCTAGAGATGATGGTCTGGTGTGTGTTGTAGAGGATATTGCTGACTTGTGGGCTATGAATCGATCTGGGGCTTTCAACGGAGTTTTTCACGTTTTAGGAGGACTTCTTTCTCCCATAGAGGGAATAGGCCCTGAAGAATTAAAAATTTCGACATTAAGCCAGAGGGTAGCCTCAGGAAGTGTTAAAGAAATAGTGCTTGCGCTGGGTGCCACTATAACAGGGCAGACTACGGCTAATTATATTTTCCAGGAATTAGACAAATATTCAATTAAAATAACATCTCTCGCACAAGGTGTGCCTGTAGGAGGAGAACTAGACTATTTGGATGATAGCACAATTGTGGCAGCTTTTAATGCAAGAAGAAAATTTGACTAAAAAAATGCAACAGAATGAATTAAAAAAAAATCAGGCCAACTACGCACCGTTAACACCTATAGTGTTTTTAGAAAAGGCAGCAAAAGTATTTCCAGATCGTTATAGTATTATTCATGAGAATAAATATTTCACCTGGGAACAAACTTTTTTAAGATGTACACAGCTTGCTAGTTCTTTGTCTCAAAAATTGACTAAAGGTAACGTTGTAGGTTTTATAGCTTCTAATACTCCTGAATTATATGAAGCACACTTTGGTGTGCCCATGGCAGGTATGATATTGAACGCAATAAATTACAGATTAGATGCTAAAACGATAGCTTATATAATTGACCATTCAAATATAAAGTTGCTGTTCATCGATACAGAGTACTTCCAATTAGGAAAAGAAGCAGTTGAATTGTCTAACGAAAAACCAGATATTATCATCATAAAAGATGAACAAACGCTTACCCTTGAAACATCTTACCCCCATATGAATTATGAACAATTTTTGGAAAGTTATGACTTAAACTTCAATTATTATAAACCATTAGACGAATGGGAGAGTTTAAGTATCAATTATACGTCGGGTACAACGGGAAATCCCAAAGGTGTTGTTTATCATCATAGGGGTGCTTATCTAAATGCAATGGGTAACTCTTTAGAATGGGACATGAAAATGCATCCTATCTATTTGTGGACCTTACCAATGTTTCACTGTAATGGGTGGTGTTTCCCATGGACTATAGCGATGAGAGCTGGAACAAATATCTGTTTGAGAAAAGTAACGGGAGAGAATATATATGATAAAATATTTAGTCATGGGGTAGAGTATTTGTGTGGCGCCCCTACAGTTTTAAGCCTTATTATTAATACCGGTTCAACCCATGTAAAGAAACTTAACGGAAGAGTAAAGTTAATGACTGCAGCCGCTCCTCCACCAGCTAAAATATTAGAGAAAATTGAAAAATGTGGGTTTGACGTAACACACGTTTATGGATTAACTGAAGTATATGGACCAGCGGTAATATGCAAATGGAAGGGTGAATGGGATAATTTGGGTGCATCCGAGAAAGCTAATTTAAAGTCCAGACAAGGCGTTTCTTACTTAGTGCAAGAAGATCTAAAAGTAGTCAATTCAGAAACACGAAAAGAAGTGCAGCATGATGGAAATGAATTAGGAGAGGTTCTTCTCAGAGGTAATATCACGATGAAAGGTTATCTTAAAGACGAAGACGCTACCATAAAAGCGTTTCAAGATGGTTGGTTCAAAACTGGTGATTTGGGAGTAATATTTGAAGATGGTTATATACAACTAAAGGATAGAGCTAAAGATATAATTATTTCTGGTGGAGAGAATATCTCCTCAATTGAAATAGAGAACTGTATTTTTAAGATTGAAGGTGTAATTGCCTGTGCCGTAATAGCAAAGCCTGATGAAAAGTGGGGTGAAACACCTTGTGCTTTTATTGAAAAGAAAGAGGGAGTTTCTATAACGAAAGAAGAGGTTTTAAAGTTTTGTAAAGAAAATTTAGCAAATTTTAAAGTTCCGAAGGAAGTGATTTTTAGCGAACTCCCTAAGACTTCGACAGGAAAAATTCAAAAGGCAGAATTACGTAAGCTTTTTTCTAAGAAATAATTACCTAGCTGAATACTTTCAGTGATATATACATTAAATCACTTTCCATTTATTTTAAATTGATTAAACAGTAGTTAGTCGCAGAGTTAGCATAAACAAAAGAGGTAGAAAATGTCAGTTAAGGTTGCAATTAATGGATTTGGACGCATTGGAAGAAATATTTTAAGAGCGTCCATAGAGAATAACAGAGAAGATATTGAGGTGGTGGCTATTAACGATCTTGGTTCTCCAGAGATGAACTTACATTTACTTAAATATGACAGTGTACATGGTCGATTTCCTTTAGAACTTTCGCTACACAAAAATTATCTAAAGGCCAACAATGCAGAGATCGGAATTACCTCAGAAAAAGATCCGGCAAAGTTACCGTGGTCAGAGGTGGATGTCGCTCTTGAGTGTACAGGTATTTTCACCAATAAAGAATATGCTTCCCTGCATTTAAAAAACGGGTCCAAGAAAGTGTTAATATCGGCCCCAGCAAGCAACGTAGATCGCACGGTTGTTTTCGGCGTCAACCATAAATCGCTTATATCGACTGATGTGATCGTTTCTAATGCATCTTGTACAACAAATTGTTTAGCTCCCGTGGTAAAGGTTTTACAAGAAAATTTTGGTATAGAAGTTGGTTATATGACTACGATACACAGCTATACCGGAGATCAACCTGTCCTGGACACTCTACATAAAGATTATTATAGAGCCCGTGCAGCATCTCTGAACATGATTCCAACGTCTACAGGAGCAGCTCAAGCTGTTTCTTTAGTCCTACCTGAACTAAAAGGAAAGCTCGATGGATCTGCAATTCGAGTTCCTACTCCTAATGTTTCGTGTGTAGATCTAAAATGTATTTTAACTAAAGAGAATTCGGTTGAAGAAATTAACAAGGTCATTCAAGAAGCTTCTTATTCTAATTTGAATGGCATCCTGGCTTATGAAGATGCACCGTTAGTCTCGTCAGACTATAATCATCATCCTGCCTCCTCAATATTTGCAGGATCTCAGACAAAAGTTTTGACAAGTGGTATGATCCGAGTTCTATCTTGGTATGATAATGAGTGGGGTTTTTCAAACCGAATGCTCGATACCGCAACCTATTTAGGAGGTATTCAGTAACTGAGTTTGTATGATGCCTAAAAAGGAAAAATCTAATTTATTAGTTAAAAACGATTTTATTGGTACGCCCTAGGGGAATCGAACCCCTCTTTCCAGAATGAAAATCTGGCGTCCTAACCGATAGACGAAGGGCGCAACCTCTTTACTCTTTTACTAAAAATAAAAGCTACTTCAAGTTGTTTTTTTTTTTTTTTATATTTGAGCTATGTCTAATATTCTCATTTGTGGTTTTGTAATACCTTGCCACTCATTTTTCACAAGATTACCAGCTATGTGTATAATCTGGTCTGGTTTAGATAGAGGAATATCAAGTCCCTTTTTTTTTGCATTAAAACAAATTGCGTCTAAGGTACCATCCTTTTTTTTTAATTTACATAGCAGATGCCCCTCACCCATTTCTTTTGCAAATAAAAGTTGGCAACTTGGTATAACTATTATTGGTTGTGGCACTTTAGACCCAAAAGGTCCTAGCAGATTTAAATTATTGATTAATTCGGTATTGACGGCTTCTATATCTATCATCCCATCGATTTCCAGCAAAGTACTAGTGTTTTTTAATGATGTAAGGCTGGATAGATGGTTTGTAACAACCTTATCAAATTCACTGATCTTGTTTATATGTAAGGAAAAGCCTGCAGCTTGCTTATGTCCTCCACCACTAATAAGGACATCGCGGTATTTCAGTTCTTGCAATATTTCCGTAAGATCTATTTGTTCTGTTGATCTAATAGATCCATGACCTCTATCTTCATCAATAGAAATCACTATGCATAAACCTCCATATATGTCTTTTAGTCGAGAGGCTATTATACCAATTACACCCCTATGCCAACCTTTAGCTTTTACCAGTGTATAAGGTTTTTGACTTTCAGCATTCGATATTTGTTTTACTGCACTGGAAAGAATTATTGTTTCTAGTGCTTTGCGCTCTTTATTAGCTATCTCCATGTTATTTATACACTCTTCAATTTTATATGGATCTGTAGCTGTAAGAAATTGATATGTAAGAAAAGCGGATTCTATTCTTCCACTAGCATTTAATCTTGGTGCAACTTGGAATGCTATTGTTTCTTCATTTAAGTTCTCTAGTAATTTGAAGTGCGTTCCAAACATTTTAAGGCATAGTCGACTTTGGAATATTTTTAAACCTTGTTTGACAAATGCTCTATTCAGCCCGACTAAAGGTACTACATCGGCAATAGTAGCTATGCTTACAAGATTTAGATAACTCAGTAAGTTTATTTTTACTCTATTTTTTTTAGGAATAATGCTGTTCAGCTCAACTAAAAAGATGAAAACAACTCCAGCAGCACAAAGGTACGAAAATATATTTTTTTCATCAAATCTATTTGGGTTAATAACTGCGAAAGCAGATTTTGAAAAGGTTTCGGACTTATGGTGATCTATCACAATAACGTCAGCTCCTCTTTTTGTTGCTTCCCTTATCTCTGCCTCAGAGTCGGTCCCACAATCAACACAGATAATTAGAGAGTTTTTGAGAGAAAGTTTATTCATAGCTTCACTATTGGGCCCAAATCCTTCTGACTCTCTATTTGGTATGTATACCGTTGGCTCTATAGAAAAATAACTTAACCACAAAGAAATTAGTGCAGCAGAGACTGTACCATCTACATCATAATCAGCAAAAATAGCGATTTTTTCTTTTTGTTTTATGGCCCTTAGTAAGCGTAATGCACCCTTTTCCATATCTAGGAATATTTTCGGATTGGGTATCAAGTTTTTTATTTTTGGGTGTATATAGTCCAAATAATCTCCTTCTTTAATGTTATTTTTGATTAATTGGTATGCACTAAGTTGTGGAATAGAAAGACGTTTTGAATAAAGTAAGGCTTGTTGCAAATCATCCTTGCTTGGTCCAACCCATTTTTTATTAGTATAGGACTCTGATATTCCAAGAAAATTCATTAATTATACATTTACTTTTACTTATGATTTTTTTTGTTGGCTCATCCTTTAAGGCTTTAAAAAACATTTCTACTGCAATAAGCCTTATCCAAATTACTTACTGTTAATGATACTGATGAGGGTTATGTTAATCCCATAAAATATATAATGGTATTTAGACGCCCTACATATCATAATAAAGTTTTTTTCCGCTAGCCAAAACTTTCTCATTAAATTTCTTCAATTTCAATAGAAACTGGTCTTTGTTCACATATCTTTAACCTCTTAATATCGTTCAAAGCTTTTTCTAAGTTTTCCTTAACTGTTTTATGCGTGGTTATTATTAATGTTGCTTTTTTCTTTGGCAGAGGTTTCTGTTTCATTTGGTTGATTGATATTCCACAGCTCCCTAATTTTCCTGATAATCGAGCTATCACTCCTGGCTTATCTTTCAGTACAAACCTTAGGTAAAATGAACTCTTTTTAAAGAAATTTTTGTCTCGATTATCACTATTTTGTTTATCACCAGTTAAGAAAGTAGATTTACTTTTTCTAGAAGCAATAGCTACCAGATCTGATACTACTGAAGATGCTGTAGGCCCCATGCCAGCACCTGGGCCAGAAAAAATAGTAGTACCAATTTCTTCGCCCTCTATTGCTATTATATTTGTACTTCCATTGACTTGTGCGATTGGGCTATCTTTTCTAATTAATTTGGGAGAGACTTCCTGTCTAAGCAATTTTTTTTGATATTCCGCAGTTGCCAGTAACTTTATTTTATATCCAATAAGATGAGCTTCTTCTATGTCTTCTATAGAGATATGGTCTATTCCCTCGGTTTTAACCCCCTTTAAATCTAGGCTGGTTCCAAACGCCAAACAAGAGAGAATAGCTAGTTTATGGGCTGAGTCTATTCCCCCGATGTCAAGCTTTGGATCACTTTCGACATAGCCAAGTTGTTTCGCCTCAGAAAATACATCAGTGTATTCTCGTCCCTCTGCTTCCATTTTGGTAAGTATGAAGTTACATGTTCCATTAATAACTCCATATATTTTGGAAATCTTGTTTACTATTAACGAATCCTGTAACACTTTTATAATAGGTATTCCTCCTGCGACTGCAGCCTCATATCGTAAAAAGACGTTCTTTTTTCTGGCAAGCTCCTCAAAAACAGATCCTTCTTTTGCAAGAAGGGACTTATTAGCAGTGACTACGTGTTTTCCATTTTTGATTGCCTCTTTAATCACTTTTCTAGCCGTATTATCCATATCTCCTATTAGTTCAACGATTACATCCACATCAGGATCTTTTGCTATAGTTATCGGAGAGGCTATCCACCTATATAGACTTACATCAACACTTCTTTTCTTCCTCTTGTTTTTCGCACTTATTGCTACCAATTCAAGTTCTATACCTGTCCTATTTTTTATATTGCTCTTTTGTCTCTTCAATAGTTTTATGACGCCGGAACCTACCGTCCCAAGCCCAATAATTGCAATATTTAATTTGGATTTATTCATTAATGATCTATTTCGCCAGAGCTATATTCGCTTAATATTCTATCTGCTGCAGTAAAGACAGATTTTACATTTCTAGCTGCCTGCCTAATTCTATGCTCATTTTCGACAAGACCGATTCTAACAAAGTTTTCACCATATTCTCCAAATCCTATACCAGGTGCAACAGAAATATCAGCCTCTTTAAGAAGTAATTTAGAAAACTGCAACGATCCTAAGGATTTAAATTTTTCTGGTATTGGCGCCCATGCAAACATTGTTGCTTCTGGTGAAGGGATTTTCCATCCGGCCTTACTCATAGAATCAACTAGTGTATCTCTTCTTTTTTTGTAAATGCCTCTTACTTTCTCTATTGTACTGGGATTCGAACTTAGGGCGCTGGCTGCTGCGACCTGGATCGGCGTAAATGCTCCATAATCGAGGTAGGATTTAATTTTCTCTAATGCTGCTATTAGTATCTCGTTTCCCACAGCAAATCCCATTCTCCAACCCGGCATGCTGAATGTTTTTGACATGGATGTAAATTCAACCGCAACCGATTTAGCACCTGGTACCTGTAAAATTGAAGGTGGTGGATTATCGCCAAAATATATCTCAGCGTAGGCGAGATCAGATAATATCCAAACTTCGTTTTGCTTTGCCACTTTAACTAATTCTTCATAAAATTTTAGTGTACATGTCTTTGTTGTTGGGTTAGACGGGAAGGAAATAACTATAGCTACTGGCTTGGGTGAAATGTGTTTTAATGAACGAGTTAAGGTTTTAAAATATTCATCCTCATCAAATTGTCCATTTGATAACGTTGGTACATGTCGCAGAGAGCCGCCAGCAATTATAAAACCATAGGGGTGAATTGGGTATGATGGATTTGGAACTAAAATAACGTCGCCAGGATCAGTTATTGCCATAGCTAAATTAGCCAACCCCTCCTTTGACCCTAGAGTTGCGATGATTTCCTTCTCTGGATCCAGCTTAACAGAGAACCTTCTACCATAGTAATCGGCTTGTGCTTTCCTCAATCCTTTTATTCCCCTAGAGACAGAGTATCTATGAGTTTTTGGTTTTTTTACAGTTTCAATCAGCTTATCGACGATAAAAGACTCAGTGTTAATATCAGGGTTCCCCATTCCAAAATCAATTATATCATGACCTTGATCACGGTATTCCGCTTTAAGTTTATTGACCTCCGCAAAAACGTAGGAAGGTAGCCTAGTTATTCTATGAAACTCTGTTTTCATTTCTCTAGTCTAAAAAAAATTTATTTTCAAATTCACTTAGCGGATACAGTTCTGGCCAATTTTTTTCTGAACACGCGCAAGTCACGAAAGGCAAAGTAAATAAAATGATTGTTTTCGCTACGTATTTAAGCCTCATTTTTAAACCTAAAGATAAAGAACTAATTTGCTAGTAGATAGGAAACTCATTGCAGAGATTAAGCACTTCTTTTTTTACTTTCGAAATCACTTGTGGAGACTGCTCAGAGTTAACATTGTCTAATATTTCCAGGATCCAGGAACCAACTTGTTTGAATTGCGTTTCTTTAAAACCTCTAGTGGTTGCTGCTGGGGTTCCTAGCCTTATACCAGATGTAATAGTTGGCTTTTCACTATCGAAAGGAATACCGTTTTTGTTGCAAACGATGTTTCCTTCCCCAAGAACTTTTTCTGCTACAGCACCTGTGACCTTTTTCTTTCTAAGATCTACAAGCAAGACGTGAGTATCAGTCCCCCCAGTTACTAAGTCAAGGCCGCCAACTTGCAATGTTTCGGCAAGTGTTCTTGCGTTCTTTATTACTTGCTTTTGATACTCTACAAACTCATCGCTCAGAGCTTCTTTAAAAGCAACTGCTTTCGCTGCAATAACATGCATCAAAGGACCCCCTTGAATACCGGGAAAAATTGCTGAGTTTACTTTTTTTGCGATATCAGGATCATTGCAAAGAATCATTCCTCCTCTTGGCCCGCGCAGAGTTTTATGAGTCGTGGATGTAACAACGTCTGCATATTCTAGTGGGTTTGGATGAACGCCAGCTGCGACAAGACCCGAAATATGTGCCATATCAACTAACAGAAAAGCACCTATCTCATCACAGATATCTCTAAATTTTTTAAAATCTAGTATACGTGGAATAGCTGAGCCGCCTGCAATAATTAGTTTTGGAGTATTAAGCTTTGCAAGCTTACTAATTTGATCATAGTCAACTGTATTTGTGTCTCTTGTTACCTCGTAATGAATAGGGTTAAACCACTTACCGGATTGATTAGGTTTTGCTCCGTGTGTAAGGTGTCCACCCGAGGCAAGGTCCATCGACAGAAAAGTATCTCCTGGTTTCATTAGAGCCAAAAATACAGCCTGATTAGCTTGGCTTCCGGAGTTGGGCTGAACATTAGCAAATTTGCAGTTGTAGAGTTGACAAGCTCTGGATATCGCCAGTTGCTCAGCGACATCTACATTTTCACATCCACCATAATATCTTCTACCTGGGTATCCCTCCGCATATTTATTTGTCATAATTGACCCTTGAGCTTCAATTACAGCTGAAGAAGCTATATTTTCTGATGCAATAAGCTCAATTTCATTCCGTTGACGCCCCAATTCTCTCTCTAGGGACTCGAAAATTTCAGGATCTTGAGATGCCAAAGTCCCACCAAAAAAGTTCGTTTTTCCTAAAAAATTCATAACACACCCTGTAACTATTTCGATTATCCTTTTGATTCTATTTATTGTATAATAAATCTAAACAGTCTGTGCCAGTTTTTTCTTATGTTTTGTGCGTATCCGTATCATCATTTGTTGTTAAAATTTTAAGTTTTATTTATAAGGATATCCAAAATCTTTGGGACAAAATTTATGACCTACAAAAAGTTAACATTTATAGCAAGTAACGACCTTGAGGCTAAAAAGGCATTAAATAAGCTTAAAAAGCTTTACAAGGATTTTGGGATTGAAGCAGCTGATGTCGTTGTTGCCCTTGGAGGTGATGGTTTTATGTTACAGACACTTAAGTCCGTATCAACAAAAAATGTTGCTGTATATGGCATGAACAAGGGCACTGTTGGTTTCCTAATGAATACTTTTAACTACGAAAACCTTGAAGAACGTGTTCAGATAGCAAAGGAAGAGATAGTAAACCCTTTAAAAATGATCGCTACAAAAATAGACGGAACAAAAGAAGAAGAGTTGGCTATTAATGAGGTTTCGATACTCAGATCAGGGCCCCAGGCAGCGAAATTAAGCATATCTATTGATGGGTCTGAAAAACTCCAGGAGCTTGTATGTGATGGGGCTTTGGTTTGTACACCAGCCGGGTCAACTGCTTATAATTATTCTGCTCATGGACCAATTTTACCAATAGGTGCAAACATTTTAGGGTTGACAGCTATATCTGCTTATAGACCACGACGCTGGAGAGGGGCGCTATTACCATTAGATGCAACTATAGATATTGAAGTAAAGAGCGCTACTCAAAGACCCGTGTCGGCGGTAGCTGATACATCTGAGGTTATAGGCGTGAAGCACGTCTCTGTAACAATTGAAAAGAAATTAAAGCATAAACTGTTATTTGATCCGGGACACGGGTTAGAAGAAAGATTACTTAAAGAGCAATTTGAATAAAAATATGAATGAGCAGCTTGTTTTAGGTCTCAGTTTAAAAGAGGCATTGGAAAAAGAAGATTTTTTTATTTCTTCAAGTAATTTGGACGCAGTTACTCAATTAGGGAACACAGATAGGTGGCCTTCAGGTGCTTTTTTACTTGTCGGTCCAAAAGGTAGTGGGAAAACGCATTTATCCACTGTTTGGTCTCAAGAGCACAAAGCCAAGAATGTAAAGCTTGAGGCAGTTATACCAGAAATGGAAAAAGGCCTAGATCATGATTTAGTTTGTGTTGAAGATATAGATATTATTGAGAAAATTGAAAGGCAAAAAAAGTCAAAAATAGAAGAAGGTATATTTCACCTTATAAACAGTATTGGAGGTAGAGGAGGCAAGTTGCTCATTTCATCTAGAAAAATGCCTAATGCATTATCTATTGGTCTTAAAGATTTAGAGTCTAGGCTACAAAGTTTTAGCAATTCTATCATTAAAGAACCCGATGATAGTTTGGTAATGGCACTTCTATTGAAATACTTTAATGACAGGCAAATTTATATAAAGCACTCAAATTTGGACTATATCGCTGCCAGAATTAATAGAACCTACAGTTCAATTTACAAATTTGTAAACTATTTAGATCATAAATCTCTTGTTCTAAACACAAAAGTCACTAGACCTTTTATCGATGCTGCTTTGGGTCAAATGGAAAAGAAATATAGATAAGCATGGGTAAGGTAAACGCGGATTTCCTAAATCAAGATCATGACCTTGAATTTAAATATTCAAAGGATCTTGAAACAATCAATCCTTTAATAAATAGAGAGCTTTCTTGGATTTCCTTTAATTGGCGTGTTTTACAAGAAGCTAATAATAAAAAGGTACCACTCTTTGAAAGACTTAGATTTCTAGCAATATCTGCTCGAAATCTTGATGAGTTTTACATGGTTCGAGTTGCTGGGTTTAGACAAATGGTAAAAAACAAGATTGAAGTAATAAGTGCTGATGGTCTTACCCCAGAGGAACAGCTAATACAAATAGAACGAGAAGCTAAAGCTTTAATTGAGAAGCAACAAGAGCTATTACCCTCTATATTATCTAATTTGAAACAAAAAGGCGTAGTATTAGTAAAACCAAAGGGAATACTTACATCCGAAAAAAAGAATTTAGAAAAACAATTTATGTCAAAAGTGTTTCCAGCACTTACCCCTTTGGCTATAGATCCTGCCCATCCATTTCCTTTCATACCAAGTGAGGGCTCTGCCCTAGCGTTAAAATTAAGAAAGATAGATGGAAAAAAATCATTGAACGCTTTGGTTCCTATTCCAGGCATGCTTGATAGATTTAAAAAACTTAAGGATGGAGCTAAAGGTGAAAAAAGGTTTTTATCACTTGAAGATTTCATAGTAATTTTTATTCATAGATTATTTCCAAGCTATCTTCTCGAGGAGTATTTTTCCTTTCGAATTCTTAGAGATAGTGACTTAGAAGTAGAGGAAGAAGCGGAGGATCTTGTCCGTGAGTTTGAAATTGCATTAAAGCGCCGAAAGCGTGGCGAAGTAATACGAATGAAAGTTACAAAAAGTAATGCGGAGCCTTTGTTAAAGCTAATATCGAAGGAAATTGGGTTTGACAGAGCGCAAGTGATACAGGTTAATCAAATGATTGGATTGTCCGATTTAGACGAGTTAATTGTTTCAGAAAAACGAAGCCTGAAGTGGAAAACGTTTGTTCCCAGAAGTCCAGAGAGAATCGAGGACTTCAACGGCGATATTTTTTCAGCAATAAGGCAGAAAGATCTGCTGTTACAACATCCATATGAGACTTTTGATACAGTCGTTAGTTTTTTGGAACAAGCAGCCCGAGACCCTAACGTGATTGCTATCAAACAAACGTTATACAGAACAACTCCTGATAGTCCAATAGTGAGAGCATTATGTGAGGCTGCAGAAAATGGAAAAACGGTGACTGCCTTAGTTGAACTGAAGGCCAGATTTGATGAGGCAAATAATATAAATGTGTCAAGAGACCTAGAGAAGGCTGGAGCTCAGGTAGTCTATGGTTTTATGGATTGGAAAACGCATGCAAAGTTATCCACTATTGTAAGACAAGAAGGCAAGCTATTAAGAACTTATACGCATGTTGGTACAGGAAACTATCATCCTGATACGGCAAAGATTTATACTGATTTGAGCCTTTTTACTTCAGATGCAAGTTTGGGGAGAGATGTTACTAAAGTTTTCAATTATTTATCAGGATATATAAAGCCAACAGATTTAGAGAGTATGATTATTGCGCCACTGGAGTTAAAGAGTAGCTTAATAAAAATGATAAAAAACGAGATGTCTTTAGCAAAAAACGGTAAGCCAGCAGAAATTTGGGTTAAACTCAATGCCCTTATCGACCCAGAAGTGATTGATGTCTTATATCAGGCTAGCCAATGTGGCGTTAAGATCAATATGATTATCAGAGGTATTTGTGGATTAAGGCCTGGTATCAAAGGTTTATCTGAAAATATTCGTGTTAAGTCTGTAATAGGACGATTCTTGGAACACAGTAGAGTATGTGTTTTTGGCAATGGATTTCAGTTGCCCTCCACTAAAGCTAAAGTTTTTATTTCTTCAGCAGACTGGATGGGAAGAAACTTGAACCGTCGAGTAGAGTCATTTGTAGCGATTACAAATTTGACTGTAAAGTCACAAATTGTGAATCAGATTATGGTAGCTAATTTAGCTGATAAGGAGCAATCTTGGGTACTTCAATCTGACGGCCAATATAGGAGACACCAATTTAAGCAAAACGAAACCAGCTTCAGTTGTCATGAATATTTTATTGAAAATCCGTCTTTGTCAGGAAGAGGTAGAGCCGCGCTTAATGCCCCTCCAAGTTTATTGAATGCAACTAATAAAAGAAAAAAATCACTTTGAAACTTTTTAAAAGAATAGGAATTATAGATATTGGTTCTAACTCTATAAGACTAGTGGTCTTTGATGGTCCCAAGCGTTCACCATTATATTTATATAACGAAAAGGTTTTCTTTAGACTGGGAATGCAATCTTTTGGAGGGAAGCCCTTTGACACTGATACACTTGAAGCGGTATCGCGCATAATTACCCGGTATGTCTATGTATGTCGAAATATGGAAATTAGTAAAATCATAATGTTTGGTACGTCTGCATTAAGAGAGGCAAGTAATTCCAATGTTCTAGTTGAACTTATTCGAAAAAAGACAAACGTCGGTGTTGATATAATATCTGGAGAGAAGGAGGCTTTTTACGCAGCTCAAGGTATTTTATTGGGTTTTTCAAATGCTGAAGGAGTAATTTGTGACCTTGGTGGTAATTCCGTAGAGTTCGCAAATATTAGTAAAAATACAGTTTCCGAATGTAATTCCGCTTTGCTGGGTCCGCTTACAATAAAGAATTTGGGAGAAAAATGTGAAAATTTAGATGACTATATGAGAAATCAGTTAGCCAGTATAAATAACGTTTTTGCTTTAAAGGATAAATCAATTTTTTTAATCGGAGGATCTTGGAGAGCAATAGCAAAAATACATATGCAGAGAGTCAAGTATCCACTTAAGATAATCCAGGGCTATAAAGTTGAGAGTAAAAAACTAAAAAAGACTTTGGAATTCATTCAAGGAAGTTCATTTCTCTCCAAAAATGCTGAAGTGAATATTTCTTTAGAAAGACTGGAACTGTTACCTCTGGCAGCTCGATTGTTAGAAATTATCATTGATGAGTTTCGGATCAAGTTGCTTACGTTTTCATCTTTTGGTGTAAGAGAGGGATTGATCTATGAGCATCTCAGTGTGGTAGAGAAAAAAAAGGATCCGTTAATTGAAGCTGCTAAATTTTTTGAGAAAAAAGAAACAAGGTTTCCCAAAATGTCTAAGCATGCATTCAATTGGATTTCACCATTATATGAAAACCTCCCACGCAAGACAAAAAGAGTTATTTTAGCTGCGACTAAATTACATGATATCGCCTGGATAGCACATCCCGATTATAAAACGGAAATGTGCTTGGAGATAGTTACTCGTTCAAATATTAGTGGTATCAGTCACAAAGAAAGAGTATTCTTGGCCATGATACTTTTGTTCAGACATAAGGCAAATCCTGAAAAAATTTTTAATAGTAAATTGTGTAAAATTGTTCCTAAGAAGAAGAGAAAAATTGCTCTTGTTATAGGTAAAGGATTAAGGTTAGCTACAACTTTTTTTGGAGAAAAAAGTCTTTTTGATAAAATAGAGTTTAGGCTTAAAGCAAATCAGGTAGAATTGTGCTTTCAATCAAGAATGGACTCTATTAATGGTGAGGTTGTAGAGAGGCGTGTTCAAGAATTGAATAAAGCGTTGAAATCATATGTCACTGTAGAAAAAAAAAGTTTTTAAGTGGTTGAGGAGAATAAAATGAAGCTTAGCAAATATTTTTTGCCAGTTTTAAAAGAAGTTCCTGCAGAAGCAAATATAATAAGCCATCAACTTATGTTGCGCTGTGGAATGATTAAACAAACGACTGCTGGCATATATTCGTGGCTACCATTAGGCTTTAAAGTTCTGAAAAAAATAGAGGAAATTGTTCATGATGAACAGATAAAAGCTGGTCATATACCCATGTTAATGCCAACAATCCAACCAGCCGAATTGTGGCAGGAAAGTGGAAGATATGATGACTATGGAAAGGAAATGTTGAGGATCCAAGATAGACAGGATCGTAATTACTTATATGGTCCTACCAATGAAGAATTAATAACAGACATATTTAGGTCTAATGTATCGTCTTATAAGGATCTTCCTCTTACGTTATATCACATTCAGTGGAAATTCCGAGACGAATTAAGACCTAGATTTGGTGTGATGAGAGGAAGAGAGTTTTATATGAAAGATGGCTATAATTTTGATTTGAACGAAAAGGATGCCATAAATGCTTACAATAGACATTTTGTAAGCTATTTAAGAACATTTAATAGGATGGGATTACAGGCTATACCTATGAAAGCCGAGACAGGGCCTATTGGTGGTAACTACAGCCATGAGTTCTTGGTATTGGCTAATACTGGTGAAAGCACCGTCTTTTTTGATAAAACTTTGCTTGACATGGATACAGATCAAGGAAAACTAAACTACTATCAAAGCAGAGATATTGAAAAAATTGTGGAAAGATTTACCAAACCTTACGCTAGAACAGAGGACACTCATGACGAAAATCTTTTCATGGAGGTTCCCGAGGATTGTCGGATAGAAAGTAAAGCGATTGAAGTAGGCCAAATATTTTATTTTGGAACTAAATATTCAGAACCAATGAAAGCATTCGTTGTGAGCCCTGATGGCAAAAGAGTGCCAGTCCACATGGGAAGCCATGGTATAGGAGTTTCTCGATTAGTAGGCGCAATTATCGAAGCTAGTCACGATGAGAAAGGTATTATTTGGCCAGAACCAGTTGCCCCCTTTTTTGCTGGCCTTATAAATCTAAATTACCGAGACGATGAGTGTATAAAAGTTTGTAACGATCTTTATGAAGAACTAGGTGCTAATGGTATCGAGATTTTATATGATGATACTGATGAAAGACCAGGAGCTAAATTTGCAAAAATGGACCTAATAGGTTTGCCTTGGCAAATTGTAGTTGGTCCAAAGGGTCTCGCAGAAGGAAAAATAGAGCTGGTATATAGAAGAACTGGAGCGGCAACGTTATTTACAGTGGGAGAGGTGCTAGAAAAAGTTTCTACGGCTCACAAAGCCCTGTTAGAAGCCTAGTAACTGATGGCTATTTTTAAAAAATACGAGTTCATTATTGCATGGCGTTATCTAATGTCAAAAAGAAGGGAAGGCGGTATATCTATAATAGCTTGGTACGCTCTTTTAGGAGTAGTTTTGGGAGTGGCAACTCTAGTCATAGTTCAGGCGGTGATGATTGGCTTTAGAACAGAATTTGTTGAAAAGATTGTTGGAGCTAATGCCCATCTCGCAATTTACAAAAAGACACTAATAACAGATCGTGATGAGGGATTTGATTTCGAAGAAATAAAGAGCATTATAAACGACTTAAAGAGTAAAAAAAATTTTAAAGCAGCGTATCCTCTAGTCAAGGATCAAGTTCTAGCTAGTAAAAATGATGCCAGCACTGGGGTAGAAGTTTATGGCATCGGCAAAGGTGATTTTTCAAAAATTGGGTTGGTAAATGAGCCCACCACTTCTGAAGGTAGGATTGAAAATTTTAACGATGGGGTAGCAGTCGGAGCTCAGCTCGCAAGAAAATTGAATATATCTATTGATGACACAGTTAAACTCATTAGTCCCAATGGAGCAACATCTGTCTTTGGAACTATTCCTAGAGTAAATGTATATAAAGTAAAATATATATTCTCAGTTGGCAGATATGATATAGACAGCACACGAATTTACATGCCAATAAAGGATGCTCAGCTTTTTTTTAATAGAGCTAATAAGGCTGACTTAATCGAAGTGCTTTTGGAAAACCCATTTGATGTTGATGAATTCAAAAAAAATTTAGCAGATGAATTGGCCGAAAGATATTTTCTTTGGTCTTGGAAAGAGAGAACAGCGGCTTTCTTAGATGCTTTAGATTTAGAACGTAGAGTAATGTTTATAATTCTCTCGCTTATAGTATTGATTGCTGCCATGAACATTATTTCTGGACTTGTAATGCTTGTTAAGAATAAAGGTAGAGATATTGGTATACTTCGGTCTCTTGGATTAACAAGGTCATCAATTCTAAGAATATTTTTTATCTGTGGGAGTTTAATTGGAGTGTCAGGAACTATTATAGGTGTCATTATCGGGATGCTTTTTGTGACTTACATAAATGAGATACAATGGCTTGTTGAGTACATAATTGGGTCTTCAATTTGGAACGAAGAGATTAGGTTTCTTGCTCAAGTGCCAGCAAGGCTAAGAATAGAAGATGTAGTTTTTGCATTAACAGTCTCGTTATCAATCTCTTTTGTAATAACTATTTTTCCTGCTAGAAAAGCAGCAAATTTGGATCCTGCGGAGGCTTTGAAGTATGAGTAATACTGTTTTGAGATTACAGAGAGTTACAAAGACTTTCGGTGGAAAAGGTAATGTGCCATTGGTTGAAATATTTAAGGGAATGGAATTCAATGTTAAAAGAAAAGAAGTGATTGGTCTTTTTTCTCCATCAGGTTCAGGAAAGACTACTTTTCTTCAAATTGCGGGCTTATTAGATAGTAATTTTTCGGGAGATGTTTATATTAATGGCTCAAAAATAGATACTAAAAATGACTATCAAATGTCGATTATAAGACGAAAAAACATTGGATTTGTTTTTCAGTTTCATCATCTCATTCAAGAATTTTCGGCATTAGAAAACATTATCTTTCCTTTACTTTTTGAGGGTATCTCGAAAGGAGTCGCAGTTAAAAAAGGCCAACACCTACTAGAAAAGGTAGGGTTAGGTAAACGTATGGAAAATCGACCGGCTGAATTGTCTGGAGGTGAGCAGCAAAGAGTAGCAATATGTAGAGCAATAATTAATGAACCAGCCTTACTATTAGCAGATGAACCAACAGGAAATCTCGATCAGTCAACCACTTCAAAAGTCATGAGGTTTCTAATAGAACTAATAAAAGAGCAAAATATTTCAGCAATCATTGCGTCCCATAATCCAATGATTTCACAGTTAGTAGACAAAAATGCAAAAATTGCAGATGGAAAGATAGTGTATAATTAAAGCTTGCAAATATTTTTTAGTTTAAGCCATTCGTTGTCAGTAAAGCCTTCATTAAAAATATAAGAGGTACTATCCAAACTAATTAATAGACCATTATCCTTATCAAAATTTAAGTCAGTAAAATTTCCAAAAATATAAATTAACAGAGCTTTGCTCCGCTGCTCAGAAAAGAATTTTTTAATCGGCTTTTTAATTTTTATGGCTGCTAAAGCCAATTTGGTTGTTTCAGTTAAAACAGATGCTCCATCTTCTCTCTCTAAGATACCATAGGGAACTAGTAATTTTCTTCCAGGGAAGAGTATACTATTCTTAGACTCTAAATCGACAAAAACAAACTCAATGGCATTTCTTTTTCTAGAGAGGTAGTTTTTATTTAAGCTACCAATATATTCATTAGTCTTTTTTATATCACAATATGACGCCCCCAGAATTTCACTAAACATAATGTTACCAAGATTCCTTTCTTGTTCATATGATGTTAAAGAGAGCGCAATTTTTTCAATAACTATTCTTAATTGGCCTAAAAAAAAGGTAGAGGAAAAAATCAATAGAATTACGATAAAAATCCATGGGAACAATTTAGCTAGTTTTTTTCGCTTGGTTTTATTACATAAAAGTATTAAGTGGCTTTCTGCATCTTGGTCAAAGATATAAAGACTTTCAGTTTCTTCTAAATCTGGACAAAACATAGATTTGGAAGCTTCTTTGTTTTTTAAAAATATCGAGGAGTATGCCCACTGCCTTATAGGCTCTCCTTTTGTATCAAGGATATTTAGAGAAATCGAGTCGAATGTAACTAACACTTCCTCAAACTGATTGGATTTAGATTTCCATTCGCCCTTAACCTCGAGTTTAGAGTATCCGACCAAGCTATCTCAAATCTGGATGTTTATAATCCAGGTTTGCTACTAATTTTCTAAGTTCCAGTTTTGAGATTTTACCAGTTGCTGTATGTGGAATTTTATCTACAAAAATCACATCGTCTGGTTTCTGCCACTTAGCAACCCGCTCCGATACATGGCTAATAATACTATTCTTATCGGCATCTTCCCCGTCATTTGTCACTATTACCAAAACAGGCCGTTCATCCCATTTAGGATGTGGAACTCCGATTGCCGCTGCTTCGGCAACATCAGAATGACCAACTGCCGCGTTCTCCAAGTCAATGGATGAGATCCACTCGCCACCTGATTTGATTACATCTTTTGATCTGTCTGTGATTCTCATATAACCATTTTTATCAATTGTCGCGACATCTCCCGTATTGAACCAGCTATCACTGTCAACGGCTAATTCATCAATTTTGAGATATCTTTTAACAACTGCAGCTCCTTTACAATAAAGATCACCTTGAGTACTTCCATCCCATGCTATTTCTTTACCATCGTCATCAACAATTTTCAGATCCACGCCGAAAGGAGGGTGCCCGGTTGTTTCTTGTATGTCGAGCTTATCATTTTCGTTTAAATTTTCTATTTCCGGCTTGAATGAACAGACAGTACCGAGTGGAGATAGTTCTGTCATTCCCCAAGCATGTAACACTCTTACCCCGTATTTATTTTGGAAATCTTCGATTACGCTTCTTGGACAAGATGATCCTCCGATTACTACACGTTTAAGCGAACTGAGTTTCTTTTTCTCGCTTTTAAGAAAATTCAATAGGAGTAGCCACACCGTTGGTACTGCTGCTGTAATAGTCACTCCTTTCTCTAGCATATCGTAAAGAGAGGATGGACTTAAATCGCCACCGGGAAAAACTATAGCAGACCCTACTAACGGTGCGGTATAAGCTATCGACCAGCCATTAGCATGAAAAAGTGGGACAACTGGCATTATGGTATCAGTACTGGATAAATTTAGCATATCGGGAGCTGCCTGTGTTAGCGCATGTAATGTATTAGATCGATGGGTATACACAACTCCTTTGGGGTTTCCAGTAGTTCCAGAGGTATAGCATATTCCACATGCATCCGTTTCTTCTCCGGTTATCCATTCAAAATTTTCATTTCCCATTGATAAAAGTTCTTCATAGGAGATAACGTTTGGAAATATAGTAGAAGGTAGGTCTAGTTTCGAACAAAGTATTATTAGTTTCTCAACCTTAGGGCAATCGTTGATTATTTTCTCGATTATAGGTATAAGGTCTAGATCAATGATCAAGATTTTATCGTTTGCATGATTTATTATATAAATAAGCTGTTCAGAAAATAATCTTGGATTTAGGTTGTGATTAACTGCTCCAATTCCGGGAATACCATACCAAACTTCTAAGTGGCAATGATTATTCCAAGCCATAACGCCTATTACATCTCCTTTTTTAACTCCGAGCTTTTGTAAGCCGGCTGCAACTTTTTTTGAATTTCTCTGAATATTTCTATAGTTAGTATCTGTAATATTTCCTTTGGTGTCTTTTGATATGACTTTTCGTTCAGGATGATACTTCGCTGCATGGTCAATAATACTAGTTACGCGCAAAGGAAAATCTTGCATTAAATTGTCCATATTTTACTCCCTGAATACTTTCTTTAGTTATAAAACTTGCCGCCACTACTTGCTAGTTCTTTAATAATTTTTGGTGGGGTAAACCTATCTCCGTACTTATCAGATAAGCCTTGACATTCCACAACCACATTTTCATGCCCGACATGATCAAGCCAACTGAATGGCCCACCAGCCCATATGAGACATCCCCAACCTAAAATTCCACCGACATCTCCTTCTTCAACGCTAAGCAGAATGTTTTCTTCAAAAGCTCTTACCGCCTCAAGCGCTTGAACATATGCAAGACGGTTTTTCACAGATACCGTTGTAATATTAGTCGACGTTTTTTGTACCTTAATTTTTTTTAAACCTTCCCAGAGCTTTAAACGGCGTCCTTTCTCATCATATTCATAAAACCCAGCTAATTCCTTTCTTCCGAGCCTACTTTTTTTGGACATTTCTAGCAAAATACTCTCAGTTCCGGTTTCTTCATATTTTCCCCCCAGTGCTTCCCTCGTCTCTTTTGCAACATTCAAAGCTAATGAAACCGATAATTCATCAAGCAGTTGCAAAGGTCCAACGGGCATTCCTATCTGCTTAGCAGAATTCTCAATAAGAGCAGCTTCAACACCCTCACTAAGCATTCTTAATCCCTCATTTATATAAGGGATTATGCACCGATTTGCATAAAATCCTCTAGAATCATTAACAACTATCGGTGTCTTTTTAATCATACTTGTATAATCCAAAGCAACGGCCAATGCGTAGTCATTTGTTTTCTCGCTCTTTATTAGTTCGACTAAATTCATTCTGTCAACCGGGCTAAAAAAATGTATGCCTATGAATCGAGTGTTGTCCGCTAATACCTCAGATAACTTCTTTATAGGCAGCGTTGATGTATTAGATGCTAAAATAGCGCTGTCCTTCAGATGGGGCTCAATTTTTTGATATAAGTTATGTTTAAGCTTTAAATCCTCGAAAACAGCCTCTATTACTAAATCGCTGTTTGAAATTTTCTCTAGTGATGAGGCCGGTTTTACCTTTTGAAGCAGTCTAATTTTTTCCTCTTCTGATAATTTTTTTCGTTTCACACTCTCACTTAAGAGCATAGCAATTTTTGTTTTTCCAGCCTCTGCAGCTTCCATGTTTTGATCGATAAGCAAAACCTCTAGCCCCTGCAATATAGATGCGTAAGCTATGCCTGATCCCATCATACCACTCCCAATAACGCTGATTTGTTTCAAATTGGTTTCATTTACACCTGAAGGTCTTTTCTGACCCTTTTCCAACGCACTTTTATTTAAAAAGAGAGTTCGCGCCATATTAGTGCATGTATCCGTCATCAGCACTTTTGTAAACCAACGGGCCTCAATTCTGAGAGCACTATCGAAGTCAACTAGCGCACCCTCGTAAACTGATGATAGGAGTGCTTTCGCTGAGAAATACAAACCTTTTGTTTTCCCATTAACCAAAGCTGAACCCCCAACAAAGGACATAAAGCCGCTAGGATGATATGGCGCCCCTCCAGGAAATTTAAATCCCTTTTGATCCCATGGTTTGACGAGCTCTTGAGGAGAAACAGATAAAATCCAGTCAGTTGCCTTTTTAATTAATTCGTCTTCTGAAACAACTTCGTCAACCAATCCAATACTTTTCGCTTTTTCACTTGTAAATAGTTTTCCTTCTAATAGAACTGATGATGCCCCCATGAGCCCCATCATTCTTGGTATTCTTGTGGTACCTCCTAAACCTGGAAAAAGACCAACGAGTATCTCTGGCAATCCAATTTTCGATCTTTTTGACGATGAGAAAAAGCGTCGGTGACAAGCTAAGCCAATTTCGGTGCCTATTCCAGCACAGATACCGCCACCTGCAAACGCCACAGGTTTGCTTTGAGAGGTATCGTCCATTTTTCCCAACTCTATTTTTCTTAGTAGACCATGTGCTTCCATTATGTACTCGAAAATCTTAGATGCTGGGTCAGAGCCAGAATTCCGTTTTAGTGCCTCTAACGTGGAAAGATCCATGCCTCCAGAAAAATCGGCTTTGCCTGAGGTGATTATAATGCCTTTAATTTTTTTTTCGGACAAAGCTTCAGTGACTAATTGTTGAAAACTTCTTAATCCACCTTCAGTCATTGTATTCATGGACTTATCAAGACAATTCCATGTAATTACTGCGATATTATTTTTGTCTACCACTTTGGTGAAATCGCTACACATATTTTCCCTTATCAAACTTTTTCTATTATTGTTGAAGCCCCCATTCCAGATGCTACGCAAAGCGTAGTAAGTGCTGTGGACTTGCCCGTTCTTTCCAGCTCATCCAATGCAGTTCCTAAAAGCATTGCTCCTGTAGCTCCCAAAGGATGCCCCATGGCAATAGCACCACCATTTACATTCACTTTTTCGTGTTCCACCCCAAAATGTTCCATAAAGGAAAGTGGTACTGAGGCAAAGGCCTCATTTACCTCAAATAGGTCGATGTCTTTTATACTCATGCCGCTTAGCTTTAGGACTTTTTCAGTAGCAGGCAGCGGTCCCGTAAGCATAATTGTAGGGTCAGTTCCAATTTTTGATGTTGCTACAATTCGTGCTCGAGGCTTTAGCCCATTTTTTTTGCCGAATTCTTTGTTTCCAATTAAAACAGCTGCTGCTCCGTCAACAATTCCACTTGAGTTACCTGCATGATGCACATGATTGATTTTCTCAAACTCAGGATATTTTAGTAATGCCACTGCATCAAAACCTGGCATCACCTCTCCCATATTTTTAAAGCTTGGTTCCAATCCACCTAAAGATTGCATAGATGTTTCTGGCCTAATGTACTCGTCTTCTTCCAAAATAGTTAAATTGTTTTGGTCTTTTATAAGTGCAATAGACTTTTTAAAATATCCTGATTTCCTTGCAGCCGTAGCTCTTTTTTGACTTTCTACCGCGAAAGCATCAACATCATCTCTAGAAAAACCATATTTTGTGGCTAAAATGTCAGCTGAAATACCTTGAGGAACAAAATATGAATTCATTGCCAAAGTCGGATCAACTGCGATAGCGGCGCCATCTGATCCCATGGGAACGCGACTCATCATTTCCACTCCTCCAGCAACATATGCATTGCCAGCTGACCCTCTCACTTGGTTTGTAGCTAAGTTTACAGCTTCTAGCCCGCTCGCACAAAACCTATTTATAGATAGGCCTGGAGTGGACTCACTGTAGTTGGCAGCAATAACAGCTGATCTTGCCAAACAGCCTCCCTGTTCGCCAACTTGTGTAACATTACCCCAAATCACATCCTCTATTTCTTGAGTATTAAGGTTATTTCTTTCCCGTAACTCCTCTAAAATTTTCGCAGAAAGGGCAACTGCAGTAAGCTCATTGAGCGAACCATTTTTCCCTCTTCCCCTGGGGCTTCTAACCGTATCGTATATGTATGCACCTTCCATCTATCGATCCTTTCCGATTTAAAATTGATCCGCTGCCAAACTCATTACCTGTTTATCCCCTGTTAAGATCCTATCTAGTCTAAGTTTAGTTTCGGGAAGCTGACGATGCATAAAATATGAACCCGTCAAAATCTTTGCCTCAAAAAAATTCTTATTAGCTAAATTTTCTTTTAGCCCCTCTTTAGCAGCTTGTGCTTTCTTTGACCATATGAAACCTAGGGAAACTAATCCAACCAAGTGCAGAAAATCAGTAGCTCCAGAAACAGCACTTAGAGGGTTTTTCAAGCCATTCTGCATGAAAAACATCAGGGCTGCCTGCAGATGTTCGATCGATTTTTTCAATGGAACAATGAAATCGTTTTTTAAGTCTTCAGAATGCTCCTCACTAATAAAAACCTGAACCATATTAAGATACTCCCGCATATACTTTCCACCATCCATAGAGAGCTTTCTACCAACTAAATCAAGCGCTTGAATCCCATTTGTACCCTCATATATCATAGCAATCCTGCAATCTCTAGCATATTGACTCATTCCCCATTCCTCAATATAGCCATGTCCACCAAATAACTGTTGCGCGTTTATCGTGTATTCAAAACCCTTATCTGTTATGTACCCTTTGATAACGGGGATTAGCAAACTAGCAATTCCCTCAGCGCTCTTATCTCCCTCTCTTTTTGCCCTGTCTAGAAGTACAGCAGCCCAGGCAATAAAGCCCCTTGCTCCCTCTATAAATGATTTCTGCTCCATGAGATTTCTTCTAACATCTGGATGAACAATAATTGGGTCAGCGTTCTGGTCAGGATCGACTTTCCCTTGAATTGCTCGCCCTTGTCTTCTGTCTTTTGCATAAGCTAGTGCTGCTTGATAAGCTATTTCAGCCTGAGCTAACCCTTGCATTCCTACACCTAATCTAGCCTCATTCATCATTGTGAACATTGCTTTAAGTCCTTTATTTTCTTCACCTATGAGGTAACCCTTGGCACCATCATAATTCATAACGCAAGTGGCATTTCCTTTGATGCCCATCTTTTTTTCTAATTTTCCAACTGACAGTTTATTCCTTTCACCCAACGATCCATCATCATTTACCAAAAACTTTGGTACCACAAACAGTGATATGCCTTTTACACCCTTAGGCGCATTTGGAGTTTTAGCTAGAACTAAATGGATAATATTTTTTGATAAATCATGGTCACCAGAGGAGATAAAAATTTTCTGTCCTGATAGTTGATATGAGCCATCCCCCATGGGAGCAGCCTTAGTCCTTATCAATCCTAAATCCGTACCACAGTGGGGCTCGGTTAAATTCATCGTGCCAGTCCATTCGCAAGTAGCTAACTTTGGTAAATATAATTGTTTTTGATCCTTAGAACCATGCAGCAAAATAGCTGAATACGCTCCCCTAGAAAGGCCGCTATACATGGTTAAGGACATATTAGCGCTTGTGAACATTTCATTCGTGACCGTAGAAAGTATAAGTGGTAAGTTTTGCCCACCAAATTCCTCCTCAATATCAAGAGAAAGCCAACCACCCTCTCTTAGTTTTTCGAACGCATGCTTAAAGCTATTCGGAGTTCGTACTACACCATTCTCCAATTTACAGCCTTGCTCGTCGCCATCCTTGTTGGAGGGAGAAATTACTTCGCTAGCTAATTTGCCAGCCTCTTCAAAAATGGTCCTGGTAAATTCAGGTAACAAGTCATTGTAGCCTTTGATAGCTTCTTTCTCTATCTCAAGGAAATGGTGAAGGATAAAATTGAAATCTTCTAATGGTGGTTGATATGCGTGCATAGTTTCTTCCTAGTTAAAATTATAGGTCTACTGGGTCTGCTCCCCGTTTGACGAGGAGGTCTTTACAAAGCTGAAGTTGAGTTTTTAGGTCTTTTATAGCGATCCCCAACTCCTTCTTTTGTTGTTCCATAGAAGATAGTCTCTTTAAGCCAAGTTGGTAGGTTTGTTTAATTTGTCTAGTTCGATGATCACCAAAATTGTATAAATTGA
>CACIAQ010000017.1 GCA_902584635.1 uncultured Alphaproteobacteria bacterium | reverse complement strand
AGGCGGCTTGGCCAGAGAGATTCAAAAACTATCCCTTTGAATGATGCTATCAGAGAATTTTCTATCGAAGCCATGCCACCAGATGTAAAAGAGAAAAACCAAAGTTAAAATAAATTAAACCAACTAATTTAAGAAAAAGGAGCTCGAAATCGTAAGAAGAAATCAGGATATGACCTCGGGGCAAAAGGAAGTGGCGGCCCGAGTGAATGAAGCAATTATATGCAAAGAAATTCGTTTAATCGACACAGACGGAACTATGATAGGAATTTTTAGCCCCGAGCGGGCAAACATCATGGCAAGAGATATAGGTTTAGATCTGGTAGAAATTTCTCCTAATGCTACGCCTCCGGTGTGTAAGATTATGGACTTTGGTAAGTTCAAATATGATCAACAAAAAAGAGAAGCAGAAGCTAGAAAAAAACAAAAAACAATTGAGCTAAAGGAAATAAAGTTCCGACCTAATACTGATAAGCATGACTACGAGGTCAAGATGCGTTCCGTTACAAAGTTTCTTGAGAATGGAGATAAAGTGAAAATAACACTTAGGTTTAGGGGAAGAGAGATGGCTCACCAGGAATTAGGAGCTGAATTAATGGAAAGGGTTGCATTAGACACTGCTCACCTCGGTAAACCTGATGTAATTCCCAAAGTTGAGGGAAGGCAAATGGTTATGATAATATACCCGAATACCTAGTTTACCAACCGTGTTGATATAGATCGAAATAAAAAATGCTCCGTCAGTTCATTCAGATAGTACCTTTCTATTTAATGATTGCCATCTTAAAAATTCTACCTTTTGAAAAGAGAGTTTGCGTCGGGGGCCAATTGTGCAAATTGATATTGCCTTGGGTTAAAAAATTTCATAAGAGGGTCAATACAAATCTACGATTTGTGTATCCCGAAATGCTGCCCCACGAAAGGAAAGAGTTTATAAAAGAAAACTCAAAAATGATTGGTAAAAGTTTTATAGAGCTAATGTTTAATAGAGAATTTCAAAGGTACATCAATAAAATAAATTACAAAAAAATAGAATTGGAGCCACTTTTTGAAGCTCAAAATAGTGGCCAACCGATAATGATTATATCTGGTCATATTGGCTCCTGGGAAGCTGTCAGAGCTGTTCTAAAAAATAATGGTCTAACATCCGGAGCAATTTATCAGAGAAACAGAAATATTTTTTATGAAAAACTGCACTTTAATGCTATCAAAGAGGGTGGTGAGCCCATACTTGAAGTAGGCACTTCCGGTACAAGAAAAATGATTTCCTTGATTAGATCAGGAGGGATAATAGCTCTTATGATTGACCAAGCAGTAAAGGAAGGTAATTATTTTCAATTTCTAGGTAAACCAGCTAAAACTTCTACTTCAATTGCTGGGATTTCTTTAAAGTACAATGCCCTCCTAATACCTGCCTATGGTATCAGGAGGAGTGATGATAAAATTGATGTTAGCTTTGACAAACCCATTAAACTAACAACAGTTGAATCTATTACTCAAGAGATGAATTTCAGTCTTGAAAAGAGAGTGAGAAGTGATCCAACCCAGTGGTACTGGCCCCATCGACGCTGGAAGTGAAAGGCTCCGAACATAATTATAGATCCGGAGCCAAATTATAAATTTAGCTAAATGTTTAGCTACAGCCCCCGGTCTTTGAACACGATACCGCATCTGGCGATACTGTTGGCGCTTCGCAACCAACAACGAAAAGTCCTCCAAACGCCAAAGCAAATAGTAAAAAATATTTCTTCATGACACTATTCCTCAATTCTGATTATATAATACAAGTAACCATACACATCAATAGTCGATAAATCAAAAAAAACTTATTAAATGATCCTTATTTTAATTAACTTTTTTATTTTTTGTGGTAGTTTTATAACAAGAGTATTTATTTAAAATAGTACATAAAATTATGATTTTTAATTCCTGGAAAAATAGAAAAATAAATCCTAATAAGGTCAAATCATTTTCAAAGGAACAGAGTAGAGCGGATACTTCCAACACTTATTCTCACAGTAACCCCTATGAAAGCTCTACGTCGTCATTATTGGGGAAAGAAATCAAAATAATTGGAAAAGTATCCTCAAAAGGAGCTCTTCAATTAGACGGGCTTCTTGAGGGAGAAATAACAGCTTCAAAGTTAGTTATTGAAAAATCTGCGAAGGTCGTTGGTTCTGTTACTTCTGAAGATCTAGTCATTAAGGGAAGAATAATTGGTCCAGTATTCGGTAAAAAAGTGAGGTTTGGTTCTTCAGCAAGAGTTGAGGGAGATACTTTCCATGAAACAATCGCGATCGAGGACGGAGCTTACTATGAAGGCTCTATAAGACGCCATATTGCTGGGTTGGATGACGGCAGTAAACTCAAAGATAACACTCCTAAAAGCTAGTTTAAAAGTATCTTAATATTCCTAGTTGGAAACTCTTCGTATTAAAACATTTCCAACTGGAACATTATTTACATTCTCTATAATCCTTGTTGGTTGACTGTGTAGAACTGTCTCGATACCAAATCTGTCTACTAATGTTGCCTTTACTCGTACTTGGCTTCCGACAACTGTTTGGTCTAGTTTTAAATTTTTTGTGTTCTCTCCAGTCAAGGAGACCCAATTCCTTCCATCTCTACTGCGTTCCCAAGCAACGTCAATCGACGCTATTCCATCATCATCAGATAAAGAGTCAGTTCTTGCCTCTAATCTCGCACCTTCCTTTTCCTCTCCAACGATAACTACATCACCGAGTACAGGGTCATCAACATTTCGTACTGCTTCGCTCTCGTTAGAATATATTACCTCCCGATTGTCAAACCCATCAACATATTCCACACGAACCCTGTAGGTGAAAGAAACATGTTCCTGTCTGAGGTTCAAAACTTCTGTGTCATCTTCAGTATAATTTTCCCAACCAGTGTTGGGAGAGGTTCTTTGCCAGGTATAGTTAAAGGGTCCCATGCCATCCTCATCATATACGTCAGAAACATCTAGTATTAACGCGCTATCTTCTGCACTTTCTCCGGTAAGCCGCACTACACCCGTAGGTTTGTCGTTAACATTAACTACAGGAGTTGTTGCATCTGAGGTCAAAGTTTCAAGATTACCTTGCCCATCCAAATACGTCAGTACAACTCGCAATGTTTTACCTACATGCTCTTGTCTTGGGGTAAAAGATTGATTTGTGGCACCTGGGATATTTCTATAAGTCACTCCATCATTAGATATCTTCCAAACAACATTAACTTCTCCGATGCCATCTCTATCAATTATAGAGGTTAGGTCAGCTATTAGTGGTTCGTCTTCCAGCACATCTCCTGTACTTTCCCCTTTCGTAGATTCACTTTCACTCATATTAGAGTTTTTCCCGTTATCTTTTTTAGGCGCTGCTTTCTCAGTTTTGTTCGCTGATGCATTTTGGACTTCGTTCTTTTGATTACTGGCAGTATCAGATTTTGTTTTCTTTTGCTCAGTAGAATAATTTTTTTTCAATTTTTCTAAGGTTTTTGGAGGAAACACTTCTTCATCGGAGCCTCCAGCTGATACTGCGGACCTCAACGATAGTCCCAGCAACACCAAAGCCACTGTTGTTATTTTTAATAATAAGTTAATACGCATTACCCCTCCACGCGAGTACTAAAAGTTACACTATATTTTTATCACATTTTTTATTTTTTTATAGCAAAATAATAAAATTTTTAAAAATTGTTGCACAACTTCAACCATGGTAGATTTTGGTTATTAATACCAAGCCAGATAAGCATTGCTGAAATCCAGCCTTGACCTATATAATAAAACTCAATTAAGTTGATAAAAAGAAAAAAAAACTGTAACGTTTTTCTTAAAAATATAAAAGAGGCTAACTTTTGAGCAGCATAGGACGTTATTAATAGCAGATTAAAATCTGTATAACAAATGGTGGGAAGCTATGCTAGAAAAAGAACTAAATGAACTTTCGGATGAAACAATATTGACGCTGTATAAATCTATTGTCCCCTCTACATCAATCATTGAATCGGTAAATAAAAAACTCGAAAGACAGTCAGTAGATGGAAGCTTGCGGAATAAAAAAGAACAAGGCAAAAGAAACGACAACGATTTCAAAGCCGATAAAACCTTTTTAAACTTTCAAAGACATTTGATTGAGTTAAAACTCTTATCCGTAAAGATACTCGAAGAAATTAATAAAAGAGACTTATATGATTTGGATAGCTATCAGAGGAAAGCAGAGGAAGTAGAATACGTAGAGACCTGTTCTGCTGCAGTGGACTCTTCTCCAAATTTAACTTCCGTCCCTCAAGGTGCAGAAACATTACCCTACTTAAACAGAGAGGCTAAATCTTAACTGTATTTATTTTTTTTTAGCGTCTGCGAAGAAATTCGTAAAAACTGTTAGATATTTCTTATAGACCTTGTTTTTATGATTTTCTTTCAAAGAGACTATTTCAAAGGTTTTCAATGAAAGCTAAATACCAATCATTAAAACCAGGAATTTTACAAGGTATAAGGGTTCTGGATCTCAGCAGAATGTTATCCGGTCCCTATGCTACAATGCTGCTAGCTGACCATGGCGCTGAGGTTATAAAGATTGAGAGTTCAGAAGGAGATACTAGCAGAAGAAGCGGCCCTTTCAACGAAAGTGACAAAAGGAGGGATTGGTCTGGTTATTTTATCAGTCTTAACAGAAACAAAAAGAGTATTAACCTTAATCTAAAAAACAAAGTTGATCTTGTTTTTTTTAAAAAACTGATTGAAAAAAGTGATGTTTTAGTAGAAAACTTTCGACCCGGGGTTATGAAAAGGCTTGGACTTTCATTTGATGAGGTTTCGAAGATCAACTCACGTATTGTTTATGGTTCAATAAGCGGCTTTGGGTCAGAAGTTTTTGGAGAAAGTCCATACAAAGATTGGCCCTCATATGACGTTGTTGCCCAGGCCATGGGGGGATTAATTAGTTTAACTGGTAAGGATGAAAGGACGCCCCTCAAAGTAGGCCCTGGTGTAGCAGACATTTTTTCTGGTTCTTTACTATCTTTTGGTCTTTTAGCCTCAATTTTAAAATCTAGGACTACTGGCAAAGCTCAATACGTTGAAGTTGCTATGTATGACGCTATTGTGAGCATGTGCGAAAGAGCCATTTATCAATATGATTTTAATAAAACTATTCCTAAACCAGAGGGTAACGGTCACCCGTTGTTGGCACCATTTGGAATTTATACCTCAAAAGATGGTTTTGTTGCTATTGGCATCGTAGAAGACAATTACTGGAACGTTTTAAAAAAAATAATCAATTCTGATGATCTACTTAATGATTTAAAGTATGGAACTATTGCCTTGAGAGCAAAAAATAGAAATGAATTGAATAAACAAATAAATCTATGGACAAAAAAGTTCAGAAAAAATGAGCTAGTTATTTTACTTGGAGGTAAAGTTCCCTTTGGCCCAGTAAATAATGTTAAAGAGATCTTCGAAGACACCCATGTTAGAGAGAGAAATATGATTTTGGAAATTGCCCAGCCCTTTAATAATGGGAAAAACTGGAAGGTCGCTGGTAACCCAGTAAAATTTAAAGGTTTTCAATCTTTAAAATTAAAGCCACCTGGTCTGAACGAACATAAAAAATTTTATGCCGATAATCTTGAGTCAATTCATTCAAACCATACAAGACACTTATTTGAACCTAGACAAACAGATTATAGATGTAAAATTAAATTCAGGAGTAAAGATAAAACTGTTTTAGACTGTTATGCGTGCTCCTTTACATGGCTAAAATCTAAAGAAATCTATCTGATTTGTAGTATAAAAAAAAGTGATTTTATGAATATTAGAAATAGTGTTTGCACTGCAACATTTCACTTTTCCACGGGCACTAAGGAAAGGGATTATTACGAAGAGGCAATTGATTTTTTGAACGAAAAACTAGCCGAGAAAAGTTTTTCCGATATATCCTTTGTTGATACTAAGGTTGAAATATTAATGACAGTAAAAACGTAATATTTTTAATTAAATTGGCATTAATCTTGCTCTTTCTTTCCTAAAAGAAGAGGTATAGAAATGCATAGAACCAATGAAACTAACCTTAGCTCAATTACTGATAATATTGAAAAACTGCGTGAATGTTTTGGTCAATGGGTTACGCTGTCGATAGAGTCCGACTCCAAAGTGATTGTAACAACAGAAGATACCGGTATTTTTAATAAAGGTGCTCACGAAATTAAACTTGGGGAGTTATGTGAGAATAGCTCAAGAGAGGTAACTAAGAAAATTTATTCAGGAAAAAAAATTAAAGCTAGATTATGTGATTTTCGGCCCTCGTTTTTGGGTGGTTACAGGGGGAATCCTGAAGTTATAATCTCCATATGGGAGAATTAAAAACGCTAGTCTTTCCAATTTCTACGTGTTAATGTATCCAAAACCACATAGATGGTGTTGGGCAAAGGCAAATGAAAGATCAGGAAACTCCTAATAGAAGGAAATTAAATTTCGGTATAGACGCTATTGGAACAATAGACACCATATTATCTTGGAACAAGTTAGAAATGTGTTTTGGGAACGCTTTTAGGTTTTCTAACGAAACCAAGTTTGAAATAACTAAAGAGTTAGCGCTACAACAGGGACGGCTTCAAAAATTAGATTCTGAAAAAAGGTTGGATAAGATGTCAGCGTTTAAAGACAACGCGAGAGCGCTTTCAGGAAAGATAGAAAATCTGATCGAAACCAACGATACCACAGCTTTATCTTCTATCTCAGATATAATAAAAAAAGAGAGTGGTTTAGAAGTAAGAGCTTTTTATGATGTTTTAAAAGCTTTGGGAAGCAAAGAAAGTTTATCTGGGTCTAAAAGATCGAACGACCTATTTAGGGATATCAACAGGAAAATAGTTAAAATTTTATTAGAAGAAAATATCCCTCTGTCTTTACACGTTCAGTCTACCTTGAATAAGTTTATGACGGAGCTCGATCGGCAATTGCCGGAAACTATCTTTCCTCCATCAAATGCCAGGTATATTGAAGAAGGCAGAATCAAAATACTGAAAGATTATTTAAGAGGTTACTTGAGAATAAATACCTAATTTATTTCAACAAAACTGGTTTAACAGGTGGCAAGGTAACATAAGTCATTGCTCCCGACTTAGTTGATTTCTTTTGTTCTCTCTTCCTGGTAAGTAAAATTTCAATTCCCTTTTTGTGACCGTCGTATGTTTTAGAAAAGCGATGGCTACCGTTTCCATTAGATACGAAGAAAAGAAATTCTGTTTTTGATGGTCTGGCTGCTGCAAATAAAGATGCCACAGAAGGATTACTAATAGGGGCAATGGGCAAACCTTTGACTACATATGTGTTGTATGGATTTTTTTCTTTTATCTCTGCTTTAGTAGGACTTCTAGCTATTACGTTTTTCCCCATGGTCAGTCCATAAAGGACGGTTGGGTCAGCTTGTAGTTTCATACCTTTAGATAATCGATTGTGAAATACCGATGAAATAAGCTGTTTCTCAGAGTCGTTGTCTGTTTCTTTTTCCAAAATTGAAGCTAAAATTAATAATTCTCTTGGATTTTTCAACATCGTATTTCTTGATCTCATAAGCCAAGCTCTTCCTAAATTTGCTCTTTGCAAAAGCATTATCTTTGATAAAACCTTTTCTCTATCTTCTCCATATTTAAAAAACAATTTTCCAGTTGCTAGGCTTCCTTCAGCTGGAACGTAGCCAATATAACCAGTCAAGTTTTCTGTTGAGTTGATCAAGTTTACTATTGCGTTTGATGTCATACCATCTTTAAAAAATATTTCGATTTTCTCTTGAAAAGTTTGTTCATTTGACATGTTTTCTTCGATTTTTTCAATAAGCTTTGAGTTTTCTATTTCAACCAAAGCAAGTTCTGATTTCAACTTGTGTAGTTCACTTGTTAGACTTTCAATCTTTAAACTAAGTGGTAGGGAAACCGTCTTTACAAGAGGAGTCAGCGCATCGTCTGACCTGAAACAAACACCTTCCCAATTAGTTTTTCCTGAAATAATCTTTATTTTATCATCTTTAAGAATTAGAAATTCAGTTCCTTTTTCACCAGTACCAAGCCAAATCCCTTCGTCAAAAACAAGTTTAAACAACCTATCATCTACAAATGCTTCCCCTTTTCCTTGTTCGTTTTGTTCTATGATAGTGACTAAATGCAGTGTGAAATCATCTGATTCACCTTTTACACAGCTTAATACCTTAGGAAAGTTTTTGGATAAACCTTCATATGGGTTCTGGAAAATTAAAACAAACAGAATTATTGATAAAAGAATTCTTGACATCACAATTCGCATTCAGAAACTAATCAAATTTTGTGAAAATTTACGTCCAATAAAGCACCATCATCTATAGACACTCTCGAGTAAGACAAAACTCCTTTAACGCTACCAGTAGATGCAATTGTTATTTTATTTGCAGAAACTTCACCCTCAAACTTACCAATAATTATTAAGTGCTCTGCAAAAATGGAACCCTTAGCTGTTCCTTCCCTCTCTATCACTATTTCAGATGCATTCAGCTCACCTTCAACGTATCCAGCAATTGATATTGTGCTTGGTGAAGTCAAGCGCCCCTCTAAACGAGAGCCACTAGACACAACCGTATCGGAACCGGTTGTCTTTTTTAAAAATTCAACGTCTGAGAATTTTGATCTAACGTTCACGGCATTCACCTATTACTGTTTTTTTACTACTGCCAAATAGGTTAGCGTCTATTGCGCTTTTTTTAATATTATCAGACCAGTTAGAGGTAGCAACGATTCTTTACTAAATACATATTTTGAAAAATTTGTCTTCTAGACGCTTTATAACTAAGATATCTTATGAAAAAAAAAATAAAATCTTATAAAATAAATCCCTGCTACATTAAAAATATAATGAAAATCTAAAAAAAAATGAAAAAATCGAAACTCACATCAGCGCACTGGGGAACTTATGAAGTGGGCAAAGGCATAGAAAAGGGCTTTAAATTACTCCCCTTTAAGGATGATAAAGATCCATCAGAGATTGGTAGGGGAATTGAAACCGCGCTAGAAAGCAGTTCGCGTATACGCAAGCCATCAATTAGGAAAAGGTGGTTAGAATCTAAGAACAAAGAAAAGAGATTGAGGACAGGTAAGGATGAATTTGTAGAGGTCTCATGGAAAGAAGCATTTGAATTAGCTGGCACTGAGATCAAAAGAATAATTTCCACTTATGGGAATGAAAGTATTTACGCTGGTTCATACGGCTGGGCTAGTGCTGGACGGTTCCATCACGCTCAAAGCCATTTGAGAAGATTTTTCAATCTGATTGGAGGGCATACATACTCTAAGAATACCTACAGTTATGCAGCAGCCGAAGTAATAGTTCCACACGTATTGGGAAATTTTTATAATTCTCTCTTTAATACCACAAGTTGGGAGTCAATCACAGAACACACCTCCCTATTCTTGGCATTTGGCGGAGTTCCCTTAAAAAACGGACAAATCAATCAGGGAGGAGTTGGTTCGCATAATCAAAGAGAGTATCTAAACAAGGCTTATGCAAAGGGGGTAAAGTTTATAAATGTAAGTCCATTAAAATCAGATTTAGAGACCATTGGGAATATAGACTGGATCCCATTAAAACCTAATACAGACGTCGCACTTATGCTGGCTCTATGTTACGAAATCAACAACGCAAGAGCGACAAATTACAGTTTTATAAGTAAGTATACGATAGGGTTTGAAAGGTTGTCTGAATACTTAAACGGGAAAAAGGATGGGATTATTAAGAACGCTGATTGGGCGTCACAAATTACTGGAATTAAGAAAAAGGTCATTTTTGATCTTGTTCAAAAGATAAAAAAATCTAAAAGAACAATTTTGTCTGTTAGCTGGTCACTCACCCGGCAAACCCACGGCGAACAGCCTTACTGGGCTGCGATAGCCTTGGCTAGTATGATTGGAGATATCGGTAAACCGGGCGGTGGAATTGGATTTGGGTATAGTGCAATGAATAGCATTGGCAACCACTACAAAAGAATACCAGCTGTCTCATTACCTCAGGGTATAAACGCTGTAAATAAATTTATTCCAGTTGCACGAATTTCGGAGATGCTAGAAACCCCCGGAGGAAGTTTTGATTATAATGGGTCAAAACTAAATTATCCGAACATAAAATTAATCTATTGGGCTGGAGGCAACCCCTTCCACCACCACCAAGATTTAAATAGAATGATAAAAGCGTGGCAGCGGCCTGACACTATCATCTCTAATGAATGGTGTTGGAATGCGTTGGCTAAGTTTAGCGACATAGTGTTACCTGTCACAACAACCTTAGAAAGAGAAGATATTGCGCTTGCGCCAAGGGATCCATACATGATTTTTATGTCAAAGATCGTTGATCCTATCGGAAAAAGCAAATCAGACTTTGAAATTTTTTCAGGCCTTGCAAAGGAATTTAATCTTAAGAATAAATATACGGACAACAGAACAGAAAGGGAATGGCTAAAATGGATCTATGACGAGAGTAACGCTTTGCAAGAAGACAATCATAAGTTTCCAGATTTTGAAGATTTTAAAAAAGATGGATGGTATAAGCATCCTGACCCCATAGATCAAAAAATATTTTTACAAGAATTCATAGAAGATCCTGAAATTAATCCCTTAGACACCCCAAGCGGGAAGATTGAACTTTTTTCAAAGAAAGTCGACAGTTTTAAATATTCTGATTGTGTTGGCCACCCAAAATGGTATCCCGAAAAAGAATATTTGGGTAATGCTTCAAAGTACAAATTACATCTTCTTTCAAATCAACCTAAATTTAAACTTCATTCTCAATTGGATAACGGTCAAGTTGCAGACAATGAAAAATCAGATGGGAGAGCAATAATTGAGGTAAATAGAAGCGACGCAAACGCTAGAGGCTTATCAGATAAAATGCTGGTGAAAGTCTTTAATGACAGAGGCTCCTGCCTTGCAGTATTGAAAATATCAGAAAATATTATGGAAGGTGTTGTGAATATTCCAACTGGCGCCTGGTTAGACCCCTCAAAAAGTGATGCTCTAAGTTGCGTACATGGCAATCCGAACGTGTTAACTTTGGACACAGGTACATCTAAGCTAGCTCAAGGCCCTTCATCACATACTTGTTTAGTAGAAATTGAACAATTCGAAAAGGAACCCCCAAAAATTAGGGCTTTTGATCCTCCAAAAATTATAAAATCTAATTGAATTAAGGATCTAGACAAAGTGTCGCAAATATTCGATTAGCGTCTATATATTGTTGACTAAGGCGTTAAATTTTGCCATCGTTGAACTCTGCTAACATTGGGGTTTAAAATGGATGGATCAAGCAAATGCCCTGTAATCCATGGGGCAATAACAACAGCACAAAAAAATGCGGGAACGACTAATAAAGACTGGTGGCCGAACCAGCTGAATACTGGAATACTTCGACAGAGTGGAAAGAGCGGCAATCCAATGGATTCAAGCTTCGACTACAGGCTGGAGTTTCAAAAACTTGATTATAAAGGTTTGAAATCGGACCTTTATGCGTTAATGACAGACTCCCAAGACTGGTGGCCAGCAGATTATGGTCACTATGGACCATTTTTCATCCGTATGACCTGGCATGCCGCCGGAACCTACAGAACAGGAGATGGTAGAGGTGGTGGAGGTACTGGTGCTCAAAGATTTGCTCCATTGAACAGCTGGCCAGATAATGGAAACCTAGATAAGGCGAGAAGACTGTTATGGCCCATTAAGAAGAAATATGGCAACAAAATAAGCTGGGCGGACTTATTTATACTCACTGGGAATGTAGCCATAGAGTCGATGGGTGGAAAAACTTTTGGGTTTAGTGGAGGAAGAGAAGACATTTGGGCTCCAGAAGAGGATATTTATTGGGGCATCGAGCAAGAGTGGCTGGAAAATGGAAGGTATACTGGGGAAAGAGAATTAGAAAACCCCTTAGCAGCCGTTCAGATGGGATTAATTTACGTTAATCCAGAAGGTCCTGACGGCAATCCAGACCCTTTAGCTAGTGCTAAAGATATACGAGAAACCTTTGCACGGATGGCAATGAATGATGAAGAAACCGTTGCGCTGACGGCTGGTGGCCATACCTTTGGTAAAGCGCATGGAGCAGGCGATGCAAATCTGGTAGGTTCAGAGCCGGAGGGTGCGCCAATAGAGCAAATGGGATTGGGTTGGAAGAACTCTTATGGAAAAGGTTTAGGGAGAGATACAATCACAAGTGGTATTGAAGGGGCTTGGACTGCGAATCCAATTCAATGGGATAATGGTTACTTCGATTTATTACTAGGGTACGAATGGGAACTGACAAAAAGTCCAGCGGGTGCATACATGTGGAAAGCTAAAAATCAGAAAGAGGAGGACATGGCGCCAGATGTAGAGGATCCATCAATTCGAGTGCCGACAATGATGACCACAGCGGACATGGCAATGAGAGAAGATCCAGAGTATTTCAAGATATCTGAAAGATTTCACAAAAACCCTGAAGATTTTGCTGATAAGTTTGCAAGAGCTTGGTTTAAATTGCTTCATAGAGATCTAGGACCGAAAAGTAGATACATCGGTCCTGAGGTTCCAAGTGAAGATTTAATTTGGCAAGACCCGATACCGGCAGGTTCAGCATCTTATGACATACATAAAGTCAAAAAACTGATAAATGAACTAAGCCTCAGTATCACCCAATTAGTTGAAACTGCTTGGGCAAGCGCCTCTACTTATAGAGATACAGATAAAAGAGGCGGCGCTAATGGTTCAAGGATAAGATTACTGCCTCAAAAGAATTGGGAAGTCAACAAACCAAAAGAGCTTGAAGACATTCTTGCTTCCTACGAAAAAATTTCCTCTGAAACAGGTGCGTCTATAGCAGACGTTATCGTTCTAGGAGGGAATGTAGGAATAGAGCAAGCATCAGGGGTATCTTTAGACTTTACGCCAGGTCGAGGAGATGCAACACAGGAACAAACTGACATTGATTCATTTGAAGTCCTTGAGCCAATTGCAGACGGGTTTCGTAATTACATGAAAGATGGATACACAACTTCACCTGAAGAACTGCTACTTGATAAGTCTTATTTGCTGAATTTATCAGCACCAGAAATGACTGTATTAATTGGTGGCTTACGGTCTTTGGGAATAAGTGCGACTGGGGCTGGATTGGTTGCCAACAATCAGAATAAGCTGAGTAATGATTTCTTCGTTTCACTTTTGGACATCAATGCAGATCTGATACCAAATGGAATAAATTCATTTGAGTTAGCAAAAAGTGACAAAACAGTGTCTTTTAGCAGAGTTGACCTGATGTTTGCTTCAAACTCCGAACTAAGAGCTATAGCGGAGGTTTATGCGAGTGATGACAACGAAACCAAGTTTGTTACTGACTTTATTTCTGCCTGGACGAAGGTTATGAATTTAGATCGATTTGATATAGACTAGATAGCAAGCACTTAAAATAGTTCTAATAATTAGTAAATGTGGATGAAAAACTACATTTGGCATGATTATTGATTGAAGTTATTCATTTATTAATAAAAGTTATTTGAATGACCTCAATTTTTCCTGGTGGTAATGCTTTAAACGCTGCAAATATAACGAGTAAGCAGCAAAATCAGTCTGCTGAACTGGTAGAAAAAATATCCAACGGAAAGAGGCTGATAACCGGCGCTGATGATGCTGGTAACATTAATAAAGTAAATAACTTAAAAGCAAAAGTACTAAGCACTAAAGCGGCTATCCGAAGCGTAACAGACATGATGTCTATGGCTCAATTAGCCGACCAAGGCTATAACAATATCAATAAAATGCTATTGAGGGTAAACGAACTAGCACTGCAATCCACTAATAAGATTTACAAAGACGCCGATCGAATTGCCCTGAATAATGAAATCCAAAATATTATTAATGAAATAGATAATATTGCTAATGGAATTGGCTTTAATAATAATTCTTTGATAGATAGCTCCATTAAACAAATCAATGCCGATATAGGAACAGGAAGAGCTGGTGAGATATCTATGGATTTAAATAGTATCAACACTCAAAATATAGGCCTATATTCCCAAAGCTCTTTGAATTTTAGTAGCGACCTAAGTATCGATACTTTTGATGGAACGAATAAGGAAAATTTTTTATACAAAGACGTTTCGACGAATTCTAATCGATTGATAGACCTAGGGAGCGAACTGATACACTCTAGTGGGAAAGCTTTTTTCTCTGAATCATACATAGATTTATCATTAAATGACTCGGAGTTGAATAACGAAACAACTAAGCTAAGAACTGTTGCAACAGCTTCTACGGCTAAAAATAGCGTATCTGTGGTCGGCAGCAATGTCTATGTCGGGAACGGGACCACTGCTGATCACGTAGCGACCATAGATGGCACTTTAAACGGTACAAATGGGAAAAAACTGCGCATAAACATTGAGGAACCATCTTTCACTAATGGTAACTTTGAATCCGCAACAGACTTGGAAGGCTGGACGGTTGAAGCTGAAAGAGTATACCTGAATGGGAGTGACCTTATAAATGGGAAAACCACTCCAGTTGATAATACCTATCATATCAATAATTCCAACAACGGTCTCAATGATACTGATCCACTGGCTAACGCTGGTACAATGTCAGGAGGCATTACGACAACACAAGTTAACAATGGATCGAAGGCTGTTAGATTAACTAGTGCCAATCTAACGTCTACTTCTGGGTATGCTACCGTTAGAGGTCCATACCTTTATAGCAACTCCTATGTTACACTTGGAACCTCAAGCTCTGTATCTTTTGCATGGCGCGCAGAGGGAGGTGGAGATGCCTATGATGTTTACGCATATTTGGTGGATATAGAAGATCCAAGTAAAAAAATCACATTACTCAATGAACATACAAACAACACCTCAGGTACTTCTCCCTGGACAACAAAAACGGTGAATATAAACGAGGAAGGCACCTATCAATTTGTTTTTGTAGCTGGTTCTTATGACGCTAGTGGTGGAAAAGCATTAGGAGCTCAGTTGTTTATCGATGATGTAGCCGTAACTAATGCTGCGAGAAAGTTAAGTGGCTCAGTTATCGAAAGCATTGGTTCTTTGTTATATGGCGAAGTGGATGCTACGAGTAACGGCAATTTATCAGTTGGGTCATCTGCAAGCTTAACGGAGGCGATAATAAACTCTGGGCAAGAAGTCAACATATTTGGAACCCAAGGCAAACAACAGATAAATGTGAAGAGTGGAGATATAGCTGAGGTCATTGCAAATAAAATAAATAATGTAAGAGATACAACTTCCGTAGAAGCGACATCCTCGACGCAGACAATGTTGTCGTTTGAAAATACTACCGGAATGAATTTAAATGATACAGTTTCATTCAATTTATACGGTCTAGACGGAACGATGCAAAATATTAGTTCAAAAATAAATTTTGGTTCAGGAAATCAAGATATGGATTTAGGTCCTCTTAAAACAGAAATTAATAAGTTTTCAAGCCAAACAGGCATAACGGCATACATCTCTGATGACAAACAAGCAATTACTTTAGAAACTAGGCAAGGCTTTGACATATTAATAGAAAATTTTAACCTAAAAAATGATACCAATAGCGTTTTCATGTATATAAATGAGATGAAGTCATCAGGACAAATATCCCCATGCTCATTAAAACTTAGCCAGAGTTCAAGCGGGGTTGATGCCAATGACACAGCTAGAATTTTTGGTGAGGTAATTTTTAAAAGTCACAAGCATTTCTCTTTGAATTCAAGTAAAACTAACAGCATACTTTCGCTTCGAGAAAAAAATCTTGCCTTTTCTTCTCTGTCGACCATAGCGGCTAGATCATTTGAATCTGCAAAAAAATCTATTGATGTTATAAAGTTTTCTATTAAGTCAGTTGCGGTTGAACAGGGTAAAGTTGGTGGTCTTTCTAACCAACTTCAAGAAACAGTAAATAATCTCAGTAAAAATAGTTCCTTAGAGAGGATTGCCATAGGAAAATTGGAGGACGTAGACGTTCCCAAAACAGTTGTCTCTTTACAGAAAGCAAACTATATTCAAAGTATCGCGACTGCGATGGTTAACAGAGTTAAATCAACAATGGAAGCTGTCCTTCAAATACTAGATCGATAACAACTTTTACGATTGGATAACACATGTTTTATACAACTCAGGCAAACGATCATGGGTTCCCACACGACCCTTTCAAAGCAATAGTAACACCAAGACCTATCGGTTGGATTGGATCAATTGATAAAGATGGAGTTGCCAATCTAGCGCCACATAGTTACTTTAACGCAATTTCAGATAACCCCTATTTTGTTATTTTTGGTTCTATCACTTATAAAGATACCGTGCGTAATATTGAGGACACAGGTGACTTCACCTGCTCTCTAGTTTCGGAAGATATGTTCGATGCTATGAACTCTTCATCAGTACCAGTTGAACCGAAGGTGGACGAATTTAATTTAGCCGGAATTAAAAAGCAAGAAAGTAACCTGGTAAAATCCCCTTTTGTAAGTGGTTGCTGTGCTGCTTTGGAGTGCAAACTCTGGAAGACTATTGATATTCCTGGGACTGATCGATCTAACTTGACAGGCAATTATTCAATAATTGGAGAAGTAGTGGGCATCCATATCAATGACGACTACATTGAAAATGGTATGTTCAATACCAAGAAAGCAAGACCTGTCGCAAGATTAGGCTATATGGACTACGGGGTTGTTGGTGAAGAAAATATTTTCTCTAAAAATAGACCAAAAATTAACTCTGAAGGTAAATTGGAGCAGGTTGACAATTGGGACGGCGTGTATCGCTGAAATTAGTCCATTTCTGGGAAATATCCTCGAAATTCGTTCCATTCTCTTTTTGACATTCCAGAATTTTCAAAGGTTATCTTCTCACCTTTCAACTTCTTTTTAAGGCACTCGACCGCCTGACTTGATAAATGGATCGAATTTAATTGATAGTCCAGAAACGCTTGGAATGCTTTAGGTACCCATTTTTGTACTATCTCACCGATTATTTCTGCGTATACCCTTATCTCATATTGAGCATGTTTATCTGCTCTGAGCCGCAAAAAGTTAAATAGATTGTGTAGGTCTGTTTTCCAGTACCACTGAGTATAAATATTTGTTGGCAAATTCATTCTGGCTAATTCTCTTGCTAAACCAGGTTTCCCATCAGAAGAAAGTAATCGTTCGTAATTTGTATAACTTCGATCACTGTCATTTTTTAAAATCTCTAGAACTCGCTGTGCTTCCTCTGCTTCTAATACTTCTCCCCTTCCCTGGTTATTAATCTTCGATTGGGCAGCTAAATTGCTAGGGTCAGGGATATAAAACTCTTTATCAAGAATAGAATACCGAGCTGAGTACTCATTAACGTTAGCGGTTCTGTGTCTAATCCACTGCCTTGCTACGAAGACAGGTAGTTTTATATGAAACTTTATTTCGCACATTTCAAATGGCGTTGAGTGCCAGTGTCGCATTAAATAACGAATTAAGGAATTATCGTCTTGAGCTTTCTTGGTGCCCGCACCATATGAAACCCGTGCTGCTTGAACAATTGCGTCATCATCCCCCATATAATCTATTACCCTTACAAAGCCATGATCCAAAACAGGAAAGATTTTGTAGAGGGTATTTTCGAGGCCTTCTATAGTTGCTCTTTTAGTATTCAAAGATTTTTTTCTTTCTTCCTCTACTGACTTTCTATCTTCTTCAGATATTGTCATTTGCACGCTTTCTAATAAAATATACTCTCAATTAGTTTTAACAAGGATAGGAATAGAATGGCAATCAAATATTTGCATACAATGGTAAGGGTAAGAGATATTGACAAATCACTAAACTTTTATTGCAACCTGCTTGGACTAAAGGAAGTCCGCAGAAAGGAATATGAACAAGGCAAATTCACACTAATTTTTCTTGCACCACCTGATCAACCTGATGCAATGATTGAGTTAACATATAATTGGGATAGCACAGAAACATATACAGAGGGACGAAATTTTGGCCACTTAGCTTTTGAGGTTGATGATATTTATGAAACCTGTCAGCATTTGCTAGATAGTGGTGTGACGATAAACAGACCACCAAGAGACGGGCGTATGGCTTTTGTTAGATCACCAGATAATATTTCTATAGAACTTTTGCAAAAGGGTGAACCCAAAGAATTCCAATCTCCTTGGGATACGATGGAAAATATTGGCCACTGGTAGTTGATAATTTTGAGAAATTATACCATAATAATGCGGTCTTTATGACTATGGTAATAAACGCGCATGTAATAAACGGATCGGACCCGGGGGCGGTACCCGGCGGCTCCACCAAAAAAATTTCAGGGGCCGAAATAGGATCGACGGACGTCTAAAGATGTTTGCTTTTACTCGGCGGGACGCCACCGTTATCGGCACAAATTGTATAATTGCAAATGACGATTATGCTCCGGTTGCAGTTGCAGCGTAAGCAGTAACGAATACCGAAACTTAACTCCAATCTGTTTGCACAGATTGGCGGGGTTTGTAGGCACCTGGCAACAGAAGCCTACGCTACTGCGACAGGGGATTGCTTAATGGCGGATATGAATTATAAAGTACTTATAGAAAACGCTATGTTGAATATGGTAAGGGATATTTTAAAAAAAATATCGAAAGATGGCTTGCCAAAAAACCACCATTTCTTAATAACCTTTTTTTCACACTCGAAAGGTGTAATTATTCCTGATTGGATGAAAGAAAAGTATCCAGATAAGATGACGATTATTATTAGAAATTGGTTTGAAAACCTTAATGTGACTGACAAGAAATTTGAAATATCACTCAATTTTAATAATAATGTGGAAAGGTTAACTATTCCTTTCAATAGCCTTGAATTATTTGCGGATCCATCAGTTGATTTTGCTATAAGTTTTAATCAAGTTAATAGTATGCCAACTAGCGAAACTGAAGGTGATAACGAACCTAACGATCAAACTGCATCAAAAAAAGATGAGTTGAGTAAAAAAAATGAAAATGTAATTAATTTAAAAAATTTCAAAAAATAATTGAATAATGGGAGTAACAAATGAGACCAACACGAGTGGAATCTGATAGTTTTGGGGAACTAGAGGTACCTACTGATAAATTTTGGGGTGCTCAGACACAAAGATCACTAAAAAACTTTGCAATAGGATATGAAAAGCAACCCTACCCGTTAATTATGGCAATGATTGCAATCAAACAAGCTGCAGCAAAAGTCAATATGGCTGAGAGGAAATTGGATAAAAAATTAGGCTCTGCAATTATAAAAGCTTGCAAAAAATTACGTGAAGGAGGTTTTGAAGATAACTTTCCTCTTTCAGTTTGGCAGACCGGCTCTGGTACACAGACAAATATGAACGTAAACGAGGTAATTGCGAACTTAGCAATAAAGGATTTAGGAGGTAAGATAGGTTCAAAACACCCAATACACCCAAATGATCATGTCAATATGTCTCAAAGTTCAAATGATACCTTTCCTTCAGCAATTCACGTCGCAATAGCTACAGAATTTTTGGAGCATACCCTACCAAAAATGAGTTTTTTACATAAATGCCTAAAAGAAAAACAAGATAAATTTCAGCAAATTATAAAAATTGGTAGGACTCATACTCAAGATGCCACACCACTAACACTTGGACAGGAATTTAGCGGTTATACATTCCAAATTCAGCAAGCTATAAAACGCTTAAATCATTCGTTAAAGGATATATTGTTTTTAGCTCAAGGCGGAACGGCGGTTGGAACTGGAATAAATGCTTCGAAAACTTTTCCAAAGAGCGTAATTCGGGAAATTTCTAAAATAACAAAAATAGATTTTAAGACGGCTTCTAACAAATTTGAGGCATTAGCTGCAAATGACCCTATAGTCGAATTTTCCGGTTCATTGAAAACAGCTGCTTCAAGCCTCTTTAAGATTGCCAATGATATTAGATTTCTAGGTTCCGGTCCTAGATGTGGTCTAGGTGAATTAAGCCTCCCCGAGAACGAACCAGGAAGTTCTATAATGCCAGGGAAGGTAAATCCAACTCAAGTAGAAGCCACCACTATGGTCTGCATCCAGATAATGGGTAATGATGCTGCGATAGGGTTTGCTGGAAGCCAGGGGCACTTTGAGTTAAATGTTTATAAACCACTATTGAGTTATAATACACTTCAATCACTTCAATTACTTGGTGATGCTTGTTATTCTTTTGCAAAAAATTGTGTAAAAGGATTAAAAGCAAATGAGGTTCAAATTAAAAAGCACCTTGATAATAGTTTAATGCTCGTAACCGCTTTGGCACCAAAAATCGGTTATGATAATGCGACCAAAATTGCAAAAAATGCACATAAAAATAATACAACTCTCAGAACTGAGGCCATTAAATCAAGATTAATTGACGACAAGGAATTTAGTAAAATTGTAAATCCGAAAAAAATGATTTAGTAGCGCTAGCCGAATACACTCAAAAAAGGTAAGTATTCCAAAATAAAAAAACCTATCAACTGAAAAGATCCACTTAAAAATAGAAGACCAATAATTATTAGGAACCCCCCAGTGCACCGCTCGATATATAAAGAGTACTGGGAAATAAATCTTGTGATAAATACTCCCCTAATCAAAAGATAGGCTACACCTATGAATGGAAGGCTAAGTCCCAAGGAATAAAATATCATTAAAACTAAACCTCTTAAAACTGACATATCTTGTGCTATTATTGCCAATATTGAACCAAGTATTGGTCCTATGCATGGGGTCCACCCAAATGCAAAAGTTAACCCTAAAAAAAATGGCGGTAAAAAATTTCCTCTCTGCTTAATATCAAAGTTAAGCCGAAGTTCTTTTTGCAAAAAAGTTACTTTAAGTAATCCTAAAAAATGTAGCCCAAATACTATGATTAAAATCCCTGACCCAATTCTTAATTCATTTTGATAGCGAATAAATATTGCTGCCATTGAATTGGCCGCCAAGCCTAAAAGAATAAACACAACTGAAAGACCAATTGAAAAGCTAATGGCACATAGCAAGATATCTTTTTTTATAATCTCATTATTATTTTTGATTTCACTAACGGTTGTCCCAGCCATATATGCTAAGTATGGAGGGAGTATGGGTAATACACAAGGCGATAAAAAACTCAGTATACCTGCAAATAAACAAAGTATCGCGCTAAAAATGATTGACGAAGAAAATATATCTATCCCGAACATACTACTTTATATAGTATGGTTAAAGCGAATTCCAGTTATTCAGCTGCTGAAAGCTTTTGATTGGAGTGATCACCAGAGATGATCCCCTTTAGGTTTGATCTAATCTTGTCAGATTTATTTATAGCTTGCTCTTTGACGTGACCGAACCCTCTTATTTGTAGGGGTAAAAGAGCCAGGTTTATACAAACATCATGATTATTTTCATTATAATATTCTATTATATAATCAATATCTCTTTCGTATTCACTGATTAATTTTCTCTCTGTCAAACGTTCTTTTGTAAAATGGAAAGGGTCTAGCCAAGTACCGCGTAAGTATTTGCCTTTTGCTAGTAGCTTCATTAATGTAAACATCCAAGGACCAAACTCTCTTTTTACAAGATGTCCATTTTTGTCCCTCTTAGAAAATAGTGGAGGTGCCAAATTAAATCTCAATTGTTTATATCCTGAGAAGCTATCTTTAACTTGGTTTTCCAAATATTCGGTATGTAGTCTAGCAACCTCGTACTCGTCTTTATAAGCAAGTAGCTTATAGTAACCTCGAGCTACAGACGCACCTAAGTTTTTATTTAAGTCTTTTGCTTTATTACACAACTCCTCATATTTTCTTGCCAGTTTCTCACTTTGATACGCCTCAAGCCGCTTGGATCTGTACGCTAGTATTGACTCAAAAGTATAATCTGCCTGTTTAATATCCTTAACTTTAATTTCTTGGAAAAAATCGGGCTGATAGACATAATATCTCCCCAATTCAAAAGCTAATAGGTTTCCATCTACAGCGGCTCCATTCAACCTAATAGCCTCTAATAAACTTTCTCTCTTTAGGGGCAACAACTTGGATTGGTATGCCATTCCTAGTAGTACAGTGTTCGAAAATATAGTGTCTCCTAAATACTTTGATGAAATTCTATTTGCATCAATATATTGTACGCTATCAGGACCTACTTTAGCATTAAGAGCTAATTTCATTCCATCTGACGGCAAAGTAAACTCGGTGTCACGGGTAAATTCACCGGTAATTGCTTCCATTTCATTACAGACAACTTTAGATCTATCTCTCCTTAGAAGGGACAGTGTTTTATCACCAGCTGTTACTAAAAGATCGCCACCAATCAAAGTGTGCGCTTCACCTGATGCTACTCTGACAACACTAATATCTACAGGATTTTCTGCTATTCTACAATGAATATGAACTGCTCCGCCTTTCTGTGCAAGACCAGCCATTTCCATTACTCCAGCCCCTTTCCCCTCTATGTATGACGCCATCCCCAATAACGCCCCTATAGTAACTACTCCAGTACCACCAATCCCTGTTACCACGATGTTGTACGTTTTATCAATGCTTGGGACTATTACGTCGGGAATATCGGGTAGTGTTAGCTGTTCAGTGGTACTTTTCTTAATCTCAGCTCCAATTACTGACACAAAACTTGGGCAGAAGCCATTAACACAAGAAAAATCTTTATTACATGAGCTCTGGTCAATTTTGCGTTTTCTGCCGAGCTCTGTTTCCTTGGGAAGGATTGAAACACAATTGGATTTAATGCCACAATCTCCACAACCTTCACAAACTTCAGAGTTTATAAAAATTCTTTTGTTTGGGTCTGGGAACAAGCCTTTTTTCCTTCGGCGCCTTTTTTCAGCAGCACAGGTTTGAATATAAACAATTGCTGTTACACCCGAAGTTAACGCAAGTTCCTCTTGTATTCGCATAAGTTCAGATCGAGGTACCATTTCGCAAAGGTTTCGATAGTCACTAAGATCAAACTCTTCCTTTTCATCAAATACTCCTACTACTCGTTTGACACCTGCGGCATTTAACTCTTTTATTATTTCATCTGCGCTAAGATCTCCTTCATGCGACTGTCCTCCAGTCATTGCAACGGCATCATTAAATAATATTTTGTAGGTTATATTAGCATTTGAGGCCACAGCAGCTCTGATTGCCAAGAGCCCAGAATGGTTATAGGTCCCGTCACCAAGATTTTGAAACACGTGGTTTCTATTCGAAAAGGGTGCCTGCCCTATCCAATTAATACCTTCTCCACCCATATGCGTTGGCCCGTCTGTCGCTCTATCCATCCATATCGCCATTGTATGGCACCCGATCCCAGCGTAAGCGATTGAGCCCTCAGGAATTTTTGTTGAACTATTGTGAGGACATCCCGAACAGAAGTATGGTATTCGGTCAGGTGCGGGTGTATTGGCCTCGCTTCTTGAGCCTATAGACATCGAATTGAGTGCATTTTCAAGCTTTTCTGATTTCGATGATCCAATTAATTTATTAGCTATTGCTTTCCCCACTAGAATAGGGTCTAAGACGCCATTGGACGGAAGTAACAACTCACCATTATCATCGTTCTTACCAATAATTTGGGGACTATTCGCTATACCATAAAGAGCTTCTTTAACTTGGCTCTCAATAAGTCCTCGCTTTTCTTCAACGACTAGGATCTTCTCAAGTCCGTTAGCCCAATCTCTTATAAAACTATCATCAATAGGCCAAACCATACCTAATTTTAAAGTCGTTAATTTATATTTTTCTGCTTCTTCACTATTTATACCTAGGAGGCTAAGGGCATGAACTGTGTCAAGCCAACTTTTTCCAGCTGATACTATTCCTATTTTTTTTTGAGTCGGCAAATAATGAACTTGATTTAAATTATTAGTGCGCGCAAAAACCTTCGCCGCTCTGAGTTTCTTGTTATGCAAACGATCTTCTCTTGCGGGAGGAGTGTCGCCCAGTCTTATGTTCAGTTCTTCATGGTCTCTATCTTCGGGGTCAACTAATTTTATTCTGTCATATGAAGCATCAACGACTTCTGTAACTTCTATTGTGTCCTTCAAACATTTTATGCCTACCCAAAGACCAGAGTATCTACTTAGAGCCCACCCTTTAATACCAAAATCCAAAATATCTTGAACGCCGGCAGGTGAGAGAATGGGCATCATAGCATCTACAAGCGCATACTCTGACTGATGCAACTCGGTTGAGCTCTCTGCCGAGTGATCATCACCCATTGCCACTAGTACTCCACCATACTTAGAAGTGCCAGCTAAATTCGAATGTCTAAATACATCTCCACACCTATCAACGCCAGGGCCTTTCCCATACCAAAGACCAAAAACCCCATCGTATTTTCCTTCATTATGTAATTCAGTTTGTTGTGATCCCCAAATCGCTGTAGCGGCAAGGTCCTCATTTAAACCATACTGAAATTTTATATTGCTCTCCTCAAGAAATTTTTCTGCTTTAGTGAACGTCGCATCTACTCCACCTAGTGGGGAACCTCTGTATCCCGTTACTAACCCAGCAGAATTAATTCCATTTCTTCTATCACGAACTGCCTGGTTTAGCATCAACCTTACAAGAGCCTGAGTTCCTGAAGCGATAACTATTTTCTTTTCGATATCAAATCTATCGTTTAGTGAGACTTTATTGACTGTCATAATCGATCTTTTAAATTTTGTGTTTATTTCTCTAGTTTAACAGATTTAATCATTATATAAAAGTATTCAATGAATAATGATAATTATCGCAAATATTGAAGCTGGTGAGAGAATGGATTGGGACAGATTAAGAATTTTTCTGTTGGTCGCAAAAGAGGGTAGTCTAACAGATGCGAGTAAGCGTCTAAACTTATCGCAGTCCTCTATCAGTAGGCAAATAAAAAAGCTTGAAGATAGTTTAAAGGTAGTTTTGTTCCATAGACATCCAAGAGGGTTACTACTTACTGAGCAAGGGGAATTACTTTTTAAGTCTGCAAACAAGATATATCTAGAAATTAATTCAACTTTAGCAAAGATAAACGATAGCAAAGAGACTGCTTTTGGAGAGCTTAAAGTTACAACCACTACCGGCTTTGGCACTCTTTGGCTGGCTCCAAGATTAAAGAAGCTCTATGAAAACCATCCAAATATCCAAATCAACCTTATGTTGGAAGAAAAACTTTTGAACCTGTCCATGAGAGAAGCGGACGTCGCAATAAGGCTCCAAGCACCAAGTCAAGCTGATTTAATCCAAAGAAAACTTATAAGCGTCAGAATAAAATTTTTCTCTACTAAAGATTATTTGGAATCTAATGGATCACCCGCTACGATTGAGGATATTGCAAAAAACCATCGCTTAATTTGTTATTCTCCCAATTCGACTCAAATTACAGCGGGACAAAGATGGATAGCGCCTTTTCTTGAAAAACAAAACTTCTCTTTGCTATTTCTTAATAATTATTACGGAATTTTTAGAGCAGTAAGAAATGGGCTTGGAATAGGTACATTACCAGATTATTTAGCAAGTGATTTTCCAGAATTGGTACAAATTCTACCAGAATTTCAGTCGGATATAGTTCCTGTACACATTGCCTATCCGCAAGAATTGAAAAAGTCAAAAAGGGTTGAGGCATTCAAAGACTTTATTATTGAAGAGTTATCAGGAAATAGAAATGCTTGATGGATATTTTCAAAAGAATATAATATTGACTGTCATTAGCTAACTCCTGTCTTAAAATAAAATCCGAACGCTCTCTTATGAAAATACATGAAACCCTTGAAGATCTATCTATTGCAACAATAGTTTTAACAAGAGTACCAATTAATAATCTTTTTCCAATCAATCAAGATATTGATATCCATAGAGGCCAATGGGCTTATCCTTTTATCGGAGCTTTGATTGGGTGTTTTTTATTTCTATTAATATTTCTATTTGAAAGTATGGGTGTCTCCCGTCAAGTATCAACACTTATTGCTTTGTCAGCGGGTCTTTTTTTAACTGGCGCTTTGCACGAGGATGGCGTAGCAGATTTTTTTGATAGTTTGGGTGGCCAAGACTACGCCAATAGACAGAAAATTTTAAAAGATAGCACACTTGGGACATATGGCACTTTGGCACTAGTAATTTCCCTTCTACTTAAATTCTTTCTTATATCAGGATTGGAGTCTTGGCCCGTCTTAGCTTGTGGTCTTATTGCTTGCTCAAGCCTAGGCAGGTTTTCAATTTTAATATTGGTTAACTACTGTGACCTATCAAAACAGGCAGGATTGATGAGACACCTTAAAAAGGTTTCTAATAAAACCATAGTTTTGTGTGGCATTTTCTGTATGTTTTTGTTTTTACCTGCTGGGCTACCCGCAATTATCATTACAATAATTTTAGGATACACCTCTATATACATTTTCGTTAAATTTATTGTACCTTACAATCGGGGATTAAGTGGAGATATTTTAGGCCTGAGTGTAGTTTTTGTAGAGACTCTTTCGCTCATCATATTTACCATATCATTTAGCTAAAGTTTTTCATTAATGGAAAACTATGTTTTCGGATTTTATTTAGGAATGAGCTTAATTTTGGCCATAGGACCCCAAAATCTCTTTGTTATTGAGCAAGGACTTAAGCGAAACCATGTGTTTTTAGTTTGCTTAATTTGCTCGATTTCTGATTTTATATTTATAGTTATTGGAGCAGTAGCATTTTCTTACTTTTCGCAAACAAATCCATTTGTTGACCTAACACTAAATTTGCTGCTGTTGGTTTTTATTTTTAATTTTATTTGGAATAAACTTAATGCCTCGACAGACTTCTATTCAGTTAATAAGACCTTTGGTGAAGTTTCACGAAGCAGTGTTGTTATAAAAGCGCTTGCTTTCACATATCTAAATCCTCACGTATATTGGGATACAATTTTCATAATTGGGGGTTTTTCTAGAGAACTGATTTTAGACAAAAAAATGCTCTTTGTAATCGGTTCGACTACGGCTTCTTTTTTGTATTTCTTTTCCCTTGGATATGCTTCATCTTACTTTGCAAGTTTTATAAACAATCAAAAAGGCTGGCGTTGGATAAATTGGATAGTCATATTTACCATGTTGTTACTGTCAACTTCTGTGCTTACAAATACTATATCATTAGCCATGTCTATAATCTAGCTAGCTTATATAAGTCATAAATTAACTGGTGAAATTGACATTGGTTTAAATTTTTTAACTTAAAAATTTCAAGATAGTCAAACGTTATTAAATAGTGAGCATAAACATTTGGGTGCATTTATTTTTTCTTTCCCTTTTTACTCATATCATCGTTGATTACTTTTTCTATCCTAGGCACATCTTCGGGATTATTTAGTTCCCAAAATTCCCTACCTTTACCATCGACTAAAACACATTTTATAGAATGCTTGTTTTCAAGAAATCTTAATTGCTCTAAGCCCTCTAATAGTTCAAGATCACTAGCATTCCATGATTTATAATTTAGGAGAATTTCAGGTCTGTAGGCATAGACCCCTACATGATGAAAAATCGGGGGCGCCTCCCCTATGTTCAAGCGTTTTTCATCAAAGTATGGGACTATCTCTTTTGAAAAATATAAAGCATTCCAGTCGGTATCAAACACAACAGTAGTGCTACCAACCCGGCCATTAATTCTATCTAGTTTGAATGCTTTGAGGGCCATCGTATCTAATCTCAAAACTGGGGTAGCAATTTGAGCATTCGCATCGTCTTTAAATACTTGTATCAAGTCTTCAACAAACCATGATGGAGTTAAGGGGGCATCTCCCTGAAAGTTGATAACTAAATCGCCATCAAAATTTATATTATCTATTGCCTCTGCACATCGCTCTGTTCCATTGATGCAATCTTCTGATGTCATAATCACTTTGGCTCCAAATGACTCTGCTTCGTCTTGAATTCGTTTGTCATCGGTTGCAATAAAAATTTCTTTCACGCATTTTATCTTGCTGGCTGACTCCCAAGAAAGTTGAATAAGTGACTTGTACCTACCGCCACCAATAGAAAGCAATTTAAGCGGCTTACCAGGAAACCTAGTAGAAGCGTAGCGGGCCGGAATAACAACTATTGCCTTCACTTTATGCCTGATCTTAGAATATCGTGCATACGTAAAAGCCCAACTGGTTTTTCTTTTTGGGTTACAATTACAGCATAAATTTTATTTTTTTCCATTTTTTCCAACGCAACGGAAACTAAATCAGAGGGGTTTACTGTGATAGGACTCGATGTAGCTATGTCTGCTGGTGAAAAAGAAAGTAGATTTTTAAAATTTCTTCTTAGATCTCCATCTGTTATTACTCCAAATAATTCACCTTTCTCATCCACTAAAATTGCAATACCAAATCCGGTATCAGTCATACGAGAAACTATACTGCTCATCTTAAAGTCAGTTGTTACAATAGCCATTTCACTCTTTTGGCGCATTAATTGTGATACTGTTATCATTTGCAACCCGAGGTTCCCTCCAGGATGTAAAACCCTGAAATCCTCAGGCTTAAAATCTCGCTGCTTCATGAGTGAAACAGCTAATGCATCGCCTAATGCCATTGTAAGTACCGTTGATGTTGTTGGAGCCATACTTATGGTGCAGGCTTCTGGGGCATTTGTAAGTAACAACTTAAAGTCAGCAGCGTTCATAAGAGCGCTATTTTTGAAAGAAGATATTACGGCTATTGGAATATTAAATCTTTTGGCGTGCGCTACAATGTTATTTAACTCTGATGTCTCACCCGAATTAGAAATAAGTAAACAAAAATCGTCAGGCGTAATCATTCCTAAGTCACCATGACTAGCTTCCGTTGCATGAACAAAGCTGGCTGGGGTGCCCGTACTGGCCATAGTAGCTGCAATTTTTCTACCAACATGACCAGACTTTCCAACACCACATACAATAACCCTACCCTTTGTTTTCAATACGGCTTCTATTGTTCGTGAAAAATCTCTTGGTATATTAGACGCTAGCTTGGAAAGAGCTGACGCCTCTAACTTGATAACACGTTTCCCAATTTCTTGTATATTTTTTTCTTTATTGTCTCTAGCAGTTTTTTTTGAAGGAGCTGAAATCATTTAAGTAATTATTTTATCTACTGTTTTATGGTGGAGGGGATAGGATTCGAACCTATGTAGGGTTTCCCCGACGGAGTTACAGTCCGTTGCATTTGACCGCTCTGCCACCCCTCCTATAATCTAGGTGTAAAAGGGTTTTACAACCGATATTGCGAAGTGTAAACAGAAAGATACAAGTTGAAAACTAATAATATCGATTAGCATGATTCAAAGTAAAAAAAGATCAAAAAAAATTTTAGCAAACAATGACTACTATATGTTTGGCTTGCACGCTGTAAAGGCAGCGATCGAAAATCCTAAACGGCGAAAACATGCGTTATGGATTAGTCAAAATGCAAGAGCAAAGGTTTTCAAGGATAATAAAGCACCCAAAATACCAACATTTAATCTTGATAACTCAAAAAACTTACCAATTTCTGAAAATAAAGTTCACCAAGGAGCTATTTTAAAGGTAAGCCCATTGAAACAACCAAACGATATTAGTGAACTCCAAAACAATAAACAACCTAGACTAGTTATTATTTTAGATAAGGTGAGCGATCCACAAAATGTTGGAGCTATAACCAGATCAAGCCTTTTCTTTAATTGCAATGCTATTATAAACTCCCTTAACGGTGGCTCAAGTGAGAATGGAAGCCTTGTTAAAGCAGCTTCAGGTGCCTTTGAACAAATGCCTTATATTCAAGTCACCAACATTTCTCAAACAATCGTTAGATTGAAAAAATTTGGCTATGTCGTCATAGGACTTGATGAAAATTCAACAAATAGAATCTCTTCACTTGAAAAAGGGAATAGTGATATAGCAATTGTTTTTGGCGCTGAGGGAAAAGGAATTAGACGTTTAACAAGAAAACACTGCGATATGTTAGTGTCTATAGACGGCAACCATAATTTTTCTTCATTAAATGTATCAACAGTAGTAGGAATAACGCTTTTCAAGATTCAAGCAAATTGATTTGAAATCACTTATGCAATCATCTCATCAATGAGTTTTCTGGTTGTATGGAGTATGATATGTTATGGTATCTCTGGAGTTAGCTTACACAAATTGCCATGAATGAAAATAGACTAGCCTTAAATTTATCAAAAACATCAATACAACTTTTGAAAAAAAGTGGTAAGAAGTCTTGGATTGTACTCGGCTCAGTTGATCCTTCTTCAAAAACCCTTGAAAAAGATCTGCAGTCGCTAAGAAAACAGGCAGCCGCTTTATCAACAAAAAAACCTATAGTAGATATTCTTCTACCCAGGGAATTGATTCTCTCACAAACTATCGTTTTTGAAAATGATTTTTCTATTGAGCATTGCAAAAAAGAGACAGCTAAACGCTGTGGACTAAATGAAAATGAGCTTTTAATTGCCATTGGGGACTCTTCCACAAGAAGTACTGTTCCTATTGCAGCAATCTCTGCAAATTCGATAGCTGAATCTAGAAATTTTGTAAAAAGATCCGGGTTTCGCCCAGAAAGGTATCTCGCCTCAAGTAAGATCTCTGGGTTTAAAAAAAGTCCCATTTTTTTTAATGATAATAGTTCAAGACGACCCTTTGAGTTTGAAGATAAAAGATTTACGCAGTTTCTTACGTTAGCAAGTATTTTACTATTCGCTGGCTTTTTGATATCTCTAGCATCCACTTTTTTGGAACATACATATAATAATAGGCCCTATAACTATTTAGCTGAACCTAAAAATTTTATTGAAGAGAAAAAAAAATTTAAAAACACACTTCATTTATTGAGACAGGCAAAAAAAGTTTTGCCTTATCAGATAGATATTTCCACTTTTCAACAGAGCAATAAAAGTTTAGCCTTTGCACCCCGAAATCCATACTATCAAGGGCTTAATTTGGAACCAATCAATAAATTCTCGATGGAATCACAATTAGCCGCCAACCTCAAAACACCAAAAGTGATAGAACTAAATGTTAGAGGGACAATTATTCATGTTTCAATACCTGAAGAACAGAAAATGTTTAATGATCTTAAAGAGTTTAATTTCTTACAAAAATATAACCCATTAGAGCTTTTTGAAAACCTACCAAAAAAAACTTATGGGGCACTTCCTAGAGTTGACGATGATTTTTTATATTCAACTAATCAGCAAAAGAGTTATTTAAAAAAATCGGAAACTGTTTCAAATACCTTCAAAGGCAAAAAGATTTTTGAAACTCCAAAAATGGAAAGAATTAAAAACCACGAATATAAAAGAATAGTTATTGAAGAGGTTTTCTCAGACATTTCTTCAACTAAAATATTAATAACGACAGCAAATAATAGAGCTAGCACTCTCCCATTGTTATACTTTGGCATCGAGAAGCCAGATATTCTTGCTCCAAATAAATTGATGAGCTTCAACTCTATTAATGATGAAAATAAGATTTTTTTAATCCCAACAGACCTAATTAGAGAAGAATTGCCAATTAGTACTATTACAACATCTTATGGGAACGAACTGACATTAAATCATCAACTAAATGTAAAACTAAAGGACAAAGGTCTAAATATTAAGTTATTAAGTGGTAATACAGAAAAATACCCCTCACTCCTATCTTTATGGAGTGGAAGATCGCCTATCATGAAACCAAAGATTATAGATTCAATCAAGGTTCTAGAAGATCCCACTAAATCTACAGGAGCAGTGACATTTGTTGAGCTTCCGCCAGAAATGCCTTCTGCTGTTAGTAGACTGAAAAAAGTAATGGCTAGCTCAATCAGAAACTTGAATGTAAGAAGTAACCCTCCAAGCATTCCAAAAAGAGCTTCTATAGTAGGAAACTCAACTCTTAAAAATTTGATTGAGCTTAATAGAACAAATCTTATCGGTATTTTTGGAAAAAGAACGGGACGCATTGCTCTTATAAGATTATCTTCGGGCAATACTGTAAAAGTTAAAGTAGGTCAACAGTTTGGAAATGGTTGGAGGGTTATAAGCATTGATCTAGACAAAATTCATATCACTAATGGAAGTCGACAAGAAACTCTTAGAATTCCAGGATAAAAAATTTATACTCTCTATTTTGTACCGTATAATCTATCCCCAGCATCTCCAAGCCCAGGTAATATGTATCCAATTTCGTTTAGTGACCTGTCTAATGATGCTGTGAATATTTTGACATCTGGGTGATTTTTCTGCATTATTTCCACGCCCTCTGGCGCAGCCAGTAGGCACAAAAACCTTATATCTTTCGCTCCCTTTTTCTTAAGATAATCTACTGCGAATGAAACGGAACCACCTGTTGCGAGCATTGGATCAACAACTACACAAACACGATTGTTCAAATCACTAGGAACCTTGGAGAAGTATTCGACAGGTTGCAATGTTTTTTCATTCCTATACAAACCAAGAAACCCCACTCGAGCCGAAGGTATTAGCTCCAAAACACCATCAAGCAAACCGTTACCAGCCCTTAAAATAGAAATCAAGGCTAGCTTTTTCCCGGCCAAGGTAGGGGCATCGAAACGTTCCAAAGGTGTTTCTATAGAGGTCTTTTCCATCGGCAAATTCCTAGTAATTTCATAAGCAAGCAATAAACTTATTTCTTTTAAAAGTGCTCTAAAATGATTAGAAGAAGTTGTCTTTTTTCGCATTTCAGTCAGTTTATGTTGAATCAGTGGATGGTTAATTACTGTTAAGTTTTCCATTTATTTACTTTCTACAGTTGTTGAGACAATTTTTCTTTGAGTTCTGAGTCGCAAAAAGCAAACTCTAAAGATCTTTTATTAATTTTATTGAATATTTCTACTCCCCAATCAAAAACATTATGAAGTTTTTCATATTCTTTCGATAAAGACGTAAAAAAGAATGGAGGATCATCTGTTGAGATAGAGATTGGGATGTTTTTCCTGAATAAAAAATTTATTGGATGATCTTCAAGTGATGAATATAAGCCTAGAGCTATATTTGAACCTGGACATAGTTCCAGCATAATGTTCTTTTCTCTTAGTTTCTTAATTGTTTCCTCACTTTCGCTTGATCTTACACCATGCCCTATTCTTGTCACTCCTAATTTTATCGCCTCATCTACAGATTTCGTTCCACATATTTCTCCTGCATGTGTAGTTATTCCCAGCCCCGAATTCCTAGCGAAATTAAAGCTCTCCATAAAATCCAAGGTATTGAATTTTTTTTCATCTCCTGCCATTCCAAACCCTATAACCTTGTTTTCCTTAACTTTTGAGGCAAACTTTGAGGCTTCTAAAGCCTTTTCTGGACCAAGATGTCTTATACAAACAATTATAAAATAGGTATGAATCCCAAATTTGTTTTTATATTCATCAGCAGTATTGCTAGCAATTTGCAAAAACTGCTCCCATCGGTCAGAAGGTTTGTCACTCCATAAATGGGGGCCTAAAAAAATCTCAGTGTATACAACGTTTTCTTTAACCTGCTTATCAAGTATATGTCTCATTAGTGCCTCAAATTTTTTTTCTTCTAAAAATAAGTTCGTTACTATTTCATAGATGCTGAGGAATTGGTCAAAATTCTGCCATTTATAGTTTCCAGCTTTATCAAAAATTGCTGGTATTTGAGTGCCGCTACTTTTACATATGTCTCTTACGAAGAGTGGTGAAGCTGCTCCTTCCAAATGCAAGTGTAGTTCAACCTTTTTACATAATGTAAATGAGCTCATATTTAAAAACCTATTCGTCTGTTTTTAATCCAAGGAAATTTTCTATTAATGAACCTATATCAGAAAAATTTATTTGTCCGTAACATTTATTAATCAATTTTCGGTTTTTTATTAATACAGGAACTTGTTCTCTTGTATGATCTGTTCCTGCAAAAGAAGGATCGTTTCCATGATCAGCTGTTATAACCAAAAAATCGTCCTTATTTAAATTTGAAAATAGTCTCGGTAACTGCTTGTCAAAATTTTCTAGTGCTCTTGCATAACCAGGTAAATCTCTCCTATGACCGTATAAGGTATCGAATTCAACGAAGTTTGCAAAGATTAAATCGCCGGAATTTGCCTTTGTAATTATCTTTAGCATCTCATCAAATAATTTATCATCCGACATCCCTGATACAGATTCACTTACTCCCCTTTGTCCAAAAATGTCTGCAATTTTACCAATGCCGAAACATTTTTTTCCAGATTTTATGACTTTGTCACACAAAGTGTCTATTGGTGGCGGTGATATGAAATCTTTTCTATTTTTGGTACGAAAGAACTCATCCTTGTTTTTCCCAAGAAAAGGTCTCGCAATTATTCGCTGTACTCTCAATTCATCAAAGATTTCAGCTGCAATTTCACAAGTATTATATAACCGATCTAAGGCAAAAACATGTTCGTGAGCTGCTATTTGCAAAACACTGTCAGCAGAGGTATATACTATAGGGCAACCGCTGTTAAGGTGTCTTTCCCCAAATTCTTTGATAATTTCTTCGCCAGACGCATGTTTGTTTCCTAAAATACCAGTTAACTTAGCTGTCTGGATAAGAGTTTTTGTATGTTTTTCAGGAAAAACTGGAACAACTTCTGAGAAGGTATGCCAACCAACTGGATTTGTAAAACCAACTATTTCATGATGACCGGTAGGAGTATCTTTACCCTTGGAGCGTTCCTTAGCTACTGCATATGACCCAATAGTGCTATTGGTATTAGGAAAGGTCAGGCCTGTTGATAGCCTTGTAGCGCTATAAATTCCTAAAGACTCTAAGTTTGGGACCATTAATGACCCCTTTCTTCCAATATCCGCATCACCGCTTGCACAGGCTAAAGCAATAGAACCAAATGTGTTGGCTCCCTCATCATTATAAAAATTTGCGTCAGGAGCACCACCTATGCCTAGTGAGTCCAAAACAATCAAGATAGCCTTCCCCATCAACTCACTTTTTGCAAAATTAAATCATTGCTTTGCTCTGGCTTTTTTTCCGAGATGGAAAAGCAGTCACTGATCTCGTCTTCCAAGGAGGGAGTAAAAATTTTTTCTGGGACATGTAAAAACAAGAGAGTAGTTTTTGAATTGACCTTCTTCCCTGATTTTGCCACCTTTGTATATCCGACAGATAGGTCAAGTTTATCTGATGCTTTCTGTCTTCCTCCGCCCATTTTTACAAGAATATCTCCCAATGCTTTTGTATTAATTTGAGTTATGTAACCTTCCTTTTTTGCCTTGATTGGCACCATGGAGTCAGCTCTTGGGAGAACCTCCTTATAGGATGATAGAAAGTGTTTTGGTCCTCCTAAAGCTGATACCATTTTTTCGAAGCGTTCTGCTACGTACCCTGACTCAAGTAGTGAATAGACTTTCTGCTTAATTTCTATATGGCTTTTTTCAGAGAAAACCATTGAATATAGTTCTATAGTTAAAGCTATTGTTGTGTCTAAGAGCGCCTGTTCATTTTTATTTTTACCTAATAAAACTTCAACAGCTGTTTGTACTTCCAAAGAATTGCCAATAGATGAGCTGAGTGGGTCATCCATGCTTGTTAAAAGCGCTTTGGTTTTGCAGTTAGACGCATTTGAAACAGACACTAAACTTTTAGCTAATTTTTTTGCCTGTCTAATATTTGTCATTAATGCGCCTC
>CACIAQ010000016.1 GCA_902584635.1 uncultured Alphaproteobacteria bacterium | reverse complement strand
TCCAGGAAGAAATTCTCAAACTTTTGGAATTGCAAGGGAACTGGGGACAGATGTTGATTTAATACATGAACCCTCGGTTGGTGTTGTTGGAAACAAGGGAGACTCGCAATGCTACATCGGTGTTTCAAGCAAAGTAGAAAAAATTCACGAAATTTTAAAAAATAGAATAGGAACAGATCCAGAGCAATTATCAATGAGGTTAGTTCAACCCGAGTTTACTATAGCTACTTCAGATGGAATACGCAATGGAACTAAGGAGATGAGATATTCTTTAATTGGACGAGAAGTAACAAATGATTCAATGTGTGAACACTTAAGCGCCTCAGGATTGGAAGGAGTTATTGCAGTAGTAGCGTGTGACAAACCACCAGTAGGAACACTCGCTGCAGTTTTAGAACATAACAGACCAGCTATTATCATGTCAGACGGATCTATACGACCAGGCAAAGACTCAAAAACAGGTGAGCCTATTGATATTATTTCCAGTTACCAAATTGCTGGCAATCCAGATGAAGAGTTTAAAAAACGAATTGCATTAGAAGCGTGTCCAGGATTTGGGAGTTGCGGAGGAATGTTCACTTATAATACGATGCAGACGTTTATAGGTGTTGTAGGTATGCAGCCTTTGCATATGGTATCTCCCGCATCAGAAGACAGCAGAAGGCTAGACGAATTTCCACAACAGCTTGTTGAATTTCTTGAAAAAATGATTGAAAAAAACATCACTCCTAGAGATATCGTAACTAGAGAGTCAATTAGAAATGCCATAATTGTTGCCATGGCTGTTGGAGGCTCAACAAATGTAATGCTACATGCTCCAGAGATCGCCAGAGCTGCGGGCTACAAAAATTTTTCTCAAGACATTATGAGTTCAGAAGAATTTAACCATTTATCAAAAAATGTTGTGCCAGTTATCGTAGACGCCAGACCTTTTGGGAAATATTCGATGGTTGATATTGATACAAAGGGAGGCGTACAAGTTATAGTTAAAAATCTATTGGAAGCAGGCTTATTGAATGGAGATACCAAGACCTGCACAGGTGAAACCCTTTTTGAACAAATTAAAAGATTGTCGCCACCTAATCCAGATAATGAAGTAATATATAGTGTTTCATCACCCTATAAACCGACGGGTGGACTACGTGTCTTGGGTGGAAATTTGTCTCCTGAATATAGCTCAATTCTAAAACTTGCTGGAGTAGAAGGAGGGCTTGAAAACAATGTATTTAAAGGACAGGCTAAAATATTTGATGGAGAGCAAGCTTTATTAGATACCTTGGACAAAAGACCAGAGGTTTTTGAAAACTTTGATATGATAGTTGTCAGATATGAAGGACCGGTAGGAGGACCTGGAATGCCTGAAATGCTCGACTCAACTTCACGAATAACAACACTTTGTAGAGAAAAAAACATTGTAGTTGCACTTATGACGGATGGTCGCTTTTCGGGTGGCTCAGTTGGTTTAGTAATTGGGCATGTAGGGCCCGAAGCAGCAGTGGGAGGTCCAATCGCGCTCATTGACGAAGGTGATCAAATAACCGTTGATCTAAATAAGAATGAAATTAATTGTGTGGAGCTTGAAAATAAAAATACCTATGATGAAAGAATGAAAGTTTGGCAGAGAAAAGTGAATGAAAACAATGGCATCCATCCCGCTGTTGGAAATGCTGATACGCGTTTATTGCATAAGATGAGGTATTCAGCTGTTTCTGCTGTATTTGGAGCGGGAATGCATCCAGAACGAAAGATCTTTGTTACTGATCCAAGAGAAGGAGTGAAATCTTCGTTCACTCCTCAAAATAAGTTTAGAACATAGAATAATCTACAGATTGATCTTTATTTAATGTATTTTTTACTTCAGGTAGAGAATATTTCAAACCGGACGCGCAATTAAATAGCACAACACGATCATTATTTGAAACCAGCCCCTCGCTTAAAGATTTTTCAAATGCGGCGAGAGTAGCTGCTCCTTCTGGGCACAATAAAGTTCCTTCGGTTTTCGAGACGAAATCTCTTGCTTCAACAATATCATTATCACTTACGGAAATTGCAAAGCCGTTACTTTCATTAACGGCTCTGATTATCAAAAAGTCTCCTACTGCGACTGGCACTCTTATCCCTGCAGCTATGGTATTAGCATTTTCCCATAACTTTGCGGCCTCTTTGCCTTCCCGCCATGCATTGACAATCGGGGCGCACCCGTCAGCTTGTACTGCCACCATACGAGGTAATTTTTTTCCAACCCATCCCAGCTTTTGCAGCTCTGAAAATGCCTTCCACATTCCAATTAAACCAGTTCCACCACCCGTTGGGTAAAAAATGACATCTGGCAACTCCCAGTTTAATTGCTCGGCTAATTCTAAGCCCATTGTCTTCTTACCTTCAATACGATACGGCTCCTTTAAAGTCGAAACATCAAACCAGCCCACTTTATTCTTTCCATCAAAAATTATTTTTCCACAATCATTTATAAGACCGTTAACTTTAAAGATTTCAGCTCCAAGTCTACCAATTTCTCGGATATTTATCTCAGGTGTGTCGTCTGGGCAAAATACTGTACATTTTATTCCTGCCTTTGCTCCGTAAGCTGCCATCGCAGCACCGGCATTACCATTCGATGGAATTGCCAAATGATCTAAGCCAAATTGTTTTGCCATAGATACTGCAACACCTAGACCACGTGCTTTAAATGAAGCAGTAGGCAGCAAGCCTTCGTCCTTAACCAATAAATCTCCCTTTTGGTTCAATTTTTTTGCAACATTATTAAGTGAGATTAAAGGAGTTAAAACCTCTCCCAGTGATATTATATTTGATGTCTCAACCGGCAAAAGAAATGAATAACGCCAAAAACCGTTTTTATTAGTTTCCTTCAGCTTATCCTTTGAAACTACTTCTTTAATTTTCTCTAGATCATATCGAACTAATAACGGCTTTCCTTTATCCGACAAACCGTGAACAAGATCTTTTTCATAGCGTTTACCAGAGATGGAGCATTCAAGATATTTAACAAAAGTATTATTTTTCATATATTTAAATAGCAAACAAAAGTTAAACAAGAAAAGTTTTTTAAGCGTCTTGACTCTGTATATTGTCTATTGTGGTCTTTATTTGAGCATATTCTTGCTGTGTAAGTTTTTCCTTATCTATTGAAATATTGAAACCGTTTCCAGTTAAATTAATGATTTGGCTATTATCTACTTTGGTATCTCTATCAAGCTCATAATATTTTATTTTTCTCAAGTATCCTTTTACATCTATCTCTTTTGGTTCACGAAATTTAAAGAAAGAATTCACCAAAAGATATGTCTCTTCCGATATACAAATAGAGCCTGAACTTGCTGCACTCTCAAGTCTGGAAGCAAGGTTAACAGTTCCACCAACAGCTGTATAATCTAATCTTTCATTACTACCAAAGTTGCCAACAGTGCAATACCCTGTGTTAATACCAATCCGTATCTCAAGATCATTTCTCAATGAAAAATTTTTTCCCCAAGAACCTTTCAGTTGATCCATTTTTTCGAGCATTTCTACTGCCATTTCAACACAAAGCTTAGCGTCTTCTTCCGGTCCCTTTGTTGTTGGATCTCCGAAGAAAATCATGATTGAGTCACCAATAAACTTATCTATAGTACCACCATATTTGAGAGCAATAATCGACATCTCGTTAAGATAAAAATTGATTAAGCTTGTGATTTCCTCGGACTCTAATTCATCTGAAATGCTTGTAAAACCTACGATATCAGAGAAAAAAAGAGTCAGTTTTTTTCGAGAACTTGTTACTTCTGCACTTTGCTTCCCACTAAAAATCTGTTCATGGATTTGAGGAGATAGGTACCTAGCTAATTTGCCAGAAATACCTTCCAATTCTTCTGATTTTTTTAAAGCTTCTTCTTTTGCCTGATCAGCAATTTTCTTTTGAGCTTCAAGCTGAGTTGATAGAGATTTTCGTAAATTAGCTTCCAGCTTTAACTTAGAAAGCTCTCGCTTTAGTTGTGTCAATTCCTCTTCGGGACTTAAATCATTCATCTAAAGATTAACCCTTGCAGTCCATATCGGCTCCACAACACGTGGGTGACTTTATCTTTCCATGGCCATTTGGGCAAACTGAGACTTGTATTTTTTTTCCTTCATCACTGGTAACAAAATCATTCTCTAGTGCTGTTTCACACTTTGCGCAAAAAGCATTTACCGCCATCCCACATTTAGCACATTCATAAGTTGCCATAATAAAATTACTCCTAAAAATAATAGCAGATTATAATGTTAGTTCCTTTGGCTTTTCAAAGTCAAGAATTGAGAAAGGTTATCAAGCCAATTTTTATTTAATTTCGTGAAATTCGTTATTACGATATTATCGTTGAGTTTATAATTAAAATTAAGGTTTATTAAATGACAATTACTTTCATCAATCCTTCTAATGCACCAAAACCTGCTGGCAATTATTCAAATGTGGCCGTTATACCCTCAAGAAAAAAATTATTATCAATTTCTGGGCAGATAGGAAATGATATTGATGGTAATGTTGCAGAAAGTCTAGAGGATCAATATCTATTAGCATTAAAGAACATCAAACTCATTGTTGAGTCACAGGGTGGCTCAAAAGAGGATATCGCAAAAATAACTGTTTTTATCGTAGAGGAACCCGAATGGGATAAGATTAGGTCTGCATCAAATGAATTCCTGCCGTCGCCAAGACCCTCAATGTCATTAATTTACGTAAAAGGACTTTTTAGACCGGAAATTAAGGTAGAAATTGAAGCTTTGGCTGCCGTTGACTAGAAAGGATTATTACGATGAGCATTATAGAGACAGAGAAACTTACTGTTGAACAAATCTATGATTTAGCATTTAATGTGTTGACTAAGTTTGGGTGCAATAAAGAAAATGCAAAGGCAATAGCAACAACTGTCGCAAGAGCAGAAAGAGATGGGTCATTGTCACATGGCCTCTTCAGAATTCCTGGATACGTTGCATCCTTGAAATCAGGTAAAGTAAATGGAAAGGCAGAGCCAAAAATAACCTCAAGCCTGCCATCTGTTATAACCGTTGACGGAAATTTAGGTTATGCTCCCTATTCACTCGAAAAAAGCTTACCAGTACTGTCAGAGGCGGCTCTAAAACATGGAATAGCTGTAATGCGCCTTACAAATAGTTTTCATTTTGCAGCTCTTTGGCCAGAGACTGAGTACTTGGCTGAACAAGGGTTGACGGGTATTGCATGTACAGTGTACAAGCCTTCCGTTGCACCAGCTGGCGCAACAGAACCATTTTTTGGAACAAACCCTATTTCCTTCTCTTGGCCAAGAAAGAATTCAACGCCTTTAGTTTTTGACATGGCCACATCAACACTTGCCATGGGGGATGTTCAGATAGCAGCAAGAGACGGACATCCCGTTCCTCATGGGACAGGTCTTGGGCCTGATGGAAAACCATCAGATGATCCAAAAGAAATATTAAAGGGAGTGTTATTACCTTTTGGAGGATATAAAGGTTCAGCTATATCTATGATGATCGAGCTATTTTCTGCAGGATTAACAGGAGACAATTTTTCTTTTGAAGCAGCAAAAACTGATAATAATGATGGGGGCCCTGCAAAGGGAGGAGAACTAGTCCTAGCTATTAACCCTGAACTTATAGCTGGACCAGACTGGGATAGTCACAGCGAAGGATTCTTCAAAGAAATTAAACAGTTAAAAGGAATACGGCTTCCTGGGGAGAGACGCCATCGCAATAGACTGGATAACAGCCCTAGAAAAATAAATAAGGAGCTCCTAGAAAAAATAAAAGGACTATTGGAGAGCTAAAAAGAGGTGTAGTGCTCTAAATATCTAAAGTATTTCTTTTTTCCCATTCTGAAAAATGTGCGGTGTAAGAATGCCATTCTTCCATTTTGAGCTTAATAAATGAATCAGAAAAAGCTTTTCCGAGCCCCTCTTTAAAGCTTTTATCTTTGTCAAAGGCTCGTAAAGCATCAAGTAAGTTTAATGGCAACTTTTCAGCCTTGGCAATAGCTTTTGCATCTTCATACATATTTGTATTTGATCTTTCCCCGGGATCTAACTTTTTATCAACGCCATTTAACCCTGCCGTAATGATAGCTGCCTGCAACAAATAAGGATTGGTCGCCCCATCAGGAAGTCTTAGTTCAAATCTTCCAGCGTCGGGTACTCTTACCATATGAGTTCTATTATTTTCTGTCCAAGTAATTGTATTTGGAGCCCAACTTGCCCCACTTAAAGTTCTTGGAGCATTAATTCGTTTATAGGAATTTACAGTTGGGTTTGTAATCGCAGCCATAGCCTTGGCGTGGCTAATTATACCTCCAAGAAAGTGTAGACCCTCTTTTGACAAACCAATATCTGACTTCTTACTAGCAAAAACATTTTTCTTAGCCTTTAAATCCCAAACTGATATATGAGCATGACACCCATTGCCTGTTAAACTTTCAATTGGCTTTGGCATAAAAGTCGCTCTGAGACCATGCTTTTCAGCGACGGATTTAACCATGAATTTGAAGAAAGAATGTTTATCTGCAGTTCTTAACGCATCATCAAATTCAAAATTCATTTCAAATTGACCATTGGCATCTTCATGATCATTTTGATAAGGGCCCCAACCCAATATACCGAGATAATCACAAATTTCGGCTATCACATCGTATCGGCGCATCAGAGCCTGTTGATCATAACAGGGTTTTTCAGCATTATCATATGGGTCAGAAATAGCTGATCCATCAGGTGTTAAGAGAAAAAACTCAGCCTCTATGCCAGTCTTCACCCTCATGTTACTCTTTTTTGCTCTATCAACAGCTTTGTTTAGAACATTTCTTGGTGCCTGCTCCACCAATTTGCCCTCCATCATACAGTTACTTGCAAGCCAAGCGACATCTTTTTTCCAAGGAAGTTTTATAACGCTCTGAGGGTCGGGCACTGCTAGCATATCTGGGTACGCTGGGGTCATATCTAGCCAACTAGCAAAGCCAGCAAAACCGGCTCCATCTTTTTGCATATCTGATATGGCCGATGCAGGAACAAGCTTGGCTCTCTGCACCCCAAAAAGATCAGTATATGTAACCATAAAGTATTTTATCTTTTCTTTTTTTGCGTAATTCTTCAAATCCATTATTTGTCTCCATTTATTACTTGAGGTAAGAACCTAATTTTTCATACAAACCAACCTTATGCCGCCAATAATATTTTCAGCAAAACACTTCGCTGCGGTTTTATAAAAGTCTTCAATTGTAATATAGCCATCAACACCGTGAATTTTTTCGTGTTTGTTTCTATTTGTTTGAAGCAACTTCAGACGTTCGTTTGTAAAATTTTCCCAGTCTGATGACATATCCTTATGCTCAACAATTTCAAAACCAACGTTAGCACAGGTATCTAAATAATCAGAATATTTTTCCAATGAATTTGCAAAGAGTTTCTTTTCTAACATTTTTTTATGAGAGCGCTCAAAACTGCTCCCAAAAGTAAGATCTTCAATAAAGATCATGCCCTTTTTATTTAACAAGTTAAAAAGTTTTTTTAGTATATTTTTTTCGATAAGGAATATGGTACAAGGCTAACCAAGAAACAATTTTATTAAAACATGGATCCTTTTGAGAAAAATTTAAAAAATCTTGGTTTATATGTGTAACAAAGCTTTCAAGACCTGTTCTAAGTGTTAATTCCTGCCCGACCTCTGAATAATCTTGCTGTAGTTCCAATGCAGAAACGTGTGCTCTCGTTTTGTAAGCAATGTATCGAGATGGGCCTCCCCAGCCAGCCCCTACCTCCAAGACATTATCATTTTCCTGAATATTAATAGACTCTATAGCCTCTTGAACGCTTAGTGTGCCATGATAATGCAATTGGTCAAATTGATTGACGTCTTCTAAGTTTAACTTATCATCTTCCGAATAACCGAGCGCTTTCAAATCTTTGAATATCCTGTGAGCATCAGAATAAAGTTTCATTTTTTTAATATTATTCATATTATTAAATGGCAGTCTTTTCTTAAATCAAATTCTCTTCTTCTAAGACCTTTCTTGCTACCCTAAAGCATTCCACAGCTTGTGGAACACCACAATAAATACCAATTACGTGTATAATTGCCCGCAATTCGTTCTTCGAAACTCCATTTTTTATTGCTCCTCTAAAATGGGTTTCCCACTCTGTCATTTTTCCAAGAGCGCCAATCATCGAAAGATTCATCATTGATCGTGTTTTTGCGTCAATTACTTCATCGCCCCAACCAAAACCCCAACACCATGCCGTCATTGCTTCTTGAAAAGGACGGGAGAATTCGTCCGCTTCTTCCAGGTTTTTCTTTACATAATCCTTTCCAACCGTCGATACTCTCTGCTTTATACCCTTTTCAAATAGGTCCTCAGTAAAAATAGACATAAATACCCTCCTTTTTATGTAGTTTTTGGCACTTCTTGCTAACTAAAATTTACAGCTTGTGAAATAATAATACTTTCTGTACCGCATCATCTTCCTTCATTTGAGAAATAAATTTACCTAAATTATCTTTATCATTAACTAAATTATCAATACTAGGGTCCCATCTCGTTACCATATACAAATAATAATCCACCGCTGATTTGTTTTCCCCTAATAAATAGGGATTAAGTTTCATGTTTATATATTTGTAAGCGGTTTCACGGTCTTGAGCGGCTAGCTTTCCAACATCCTCTGCAACATCTTTCGGCGCATAACGGTGCGAGTAAAACTGCCTATGATATCCTGCATATATTGACGTCGCTATCATCGCTAAATACTGCCATAAAAGGTTACGCTCAAATGAGCAGGTGTGAGGAGCCAATTGAGGGAACTTTTCTATCAAATGGGTCACAATTGCTACTGTTTCAAATATGGTTTGCCCATCTGGACAGACTAAAACTGGTATTTTTGAAAAAGGACTTACACTCTTAAATTCATCCTCCTGAGCCTCTTCGATAGATATATTTTTAAACTCGTACTCAACATTTGCAGCAGTTAACAAAAACTCAGCGATCAATGATCCTGCCCTCGGACGCCCTATTACCATGTATTTTTTCATATAATATTCCTTTCAGTGTGGTATTAACTTAAAGTATAAAAAGCAATTAAATATTAGAGTATAAAATCAGAAAATTATTAAAAGATGTTTTTATATAATGAAGTTCAAAAAAAAGAAGCCAATCAAGAACGGGTAAGGGTTGGACTGATTGGTGCCGGAAAATTTGGATCCATGTTTTTATCTCAAGTACCCTTCAGCGTTGGTTTAGAAGTTATTTCAATTGTAGATATCAGCGTAGAGAATGCTAAAAAAAATTGCAGAGATATAGGCTGGACTAAAGAACAGATAGAGTCAGTATTATTTTTTGATAATTTGAAAAAGATGGTCTCTCAGACCAAAATAGATGTTTTGGTAGAAGCTACCGGAGATCCTGTAGAGGGAACAAAACACGCTCTTATTGCGATAGAGGAAGGGTTGGATATTGTTATGGTCAATGTTGAGGCTGATGTATTGAGCGGACCATATCTTGCAAAAGAAGCGGACAAGGCAGGTGTAGTATATTCTATGGCGTATGGTGATCAACCGGCTCTTACTACGGAACTCGTTGAATGGGCACGTGCGTCTGGGTTTCACGTGGTCGCAGCAGGCAAAGGAACAAAATATCTACCTGAATATCATTATAGTACACCCGATACCTTTTGGGATTACTATGGGCTAAATAGAGAAGAGGCTTTATCTGCCGGAATGAATAGTAGAATGTTTAATTCTTTTTTGGATGGAACAAAATCAGCTTTGGAAATGGCTGCAATAAGCAACGCTACGTACTTAAAACCTCCTCCCAATGGCCTACAGTTTCCTCCAGCTGGAATTGATCATCTCTCTCATGTTTTAAGACCTCAAGTTGATGGAGGTATTTTAGAGTCATCGGGCACAGTTGAAGTCGTATCTTCTTTAGAAAGGGATGGAAGACCAGTTTTTAAAGACCTCAGGTGGGGCGTTTATGTAGTGCTTGAAGCAGCAAATAAATATGCAGCAAAATGTTTTACTCAATACGGAATGAATACAGACAATACTGGACGATATTCCTCAATGTACAAGCCATTTCATCTTATAGGAATGGAATTGAACACATCAATCTTCTCCGCTGCTATTTTAAAGAAAGCTACTGGGTGCACGAAAGAATTTTCTGGAGATGTAATTGCAACTGCAAAACAAAACCTAAAAAAAGGGCAGTTATTGGATGGCGAAGGAGGCTTTACCGTTTGGGGAAAACTTTACCAAGCAGATTTTGGAAAAAAATAAATGGGTTACCGATAGGTCTCGCCAATAATGTTAAATTAAAAAATGACGTTGAAAAAGATGCACCAGTATGTTGGTCGGATGTCGACCTTGATATCAACTGTCCAGTGGTAAAGATAAGAGAAAAAATAAAATTAAGCTGAAATAAAGATTACCTAAGCGCAAATTAATAAGTATCATTAATTAAATTATAATTACTTTGGGGACTTTTATGGCAGGGTCAGTATTGATTGTGGGTGTTGGTTTGGGCCTGAGCGCTTCATTAGCACGACTGTTTCATTCCGAAAAGAAAACTATCTGTTTAGCATCAAGAAATACAGAAAAATTAGCATCGCTTAAAGAGGAAACGAATGCTCATGTTTATACCTGTGATGCTGCTGATCCAATTCATGTAGAGGAGTTGTTCAAGAAAACTGATGAGGCAATAGGAACTCCGGAAATTGTAATCTACAATCCTTCGGCTCGGGTAAGAGGATCAATCGTAGACTTAGACCCTAATGAAACTAAAAAAGCCATTGAAATAACGTGCTACGGAGGCTTTTTAGTTGCGCAGCAAGCTGCAAAAAGAATGTTAAAAAAAGGAGAAGGAAATATCTTCTTAACCAGTGCATCAGCAGCAGTTAAGGGCTTCCCCCTTTCTTCTGTGTTTGCAATGGGAAAGTTTGGATTGAGAGGCCTAGCACAATCATTAGCACGAGAACTGCATCCCCAAAACATACACATAGGCCATTTCGTTATTGATGGGGGCATAAGTGCAGCCCATCGTGAAGAGAGACAAGAAGACGGCTCATACAAATTTTTAGATCCTGACGAAATCGCAAAAAGCTATTTGCATTTTTATCAACAACATAAAAGCTCTTGGTCTTGGGAAATTGAGTTGCGGCCTTGGGTTGAAAAATTTTAGCTAATTGTTTGGATAAAAGTGTTAGAGAGTTTAAAAAAGAAGACATGCCTAATTACTGGGGCTCGCACAGGCATTGGACTATCTATAGGGCAAACGTTAGCCCAAAATGGTTATAGAGTTATATTTTCGGGTAGAAGTGTAAATGATTGTAAAGACACCGTTAATCAGCTTGTGACAGACGGCTTTGAAGCAGTTGAATCCCCAATAGATTTATCAAACCTTTCTTCTTTAAAACAGCAAACTGAGATGGCCTTATCGATTTGGGGAACTGTTGATATTTTAATCAATAATGGTGCGGTAATTGAACCTATTACTTCGTTAGGAAAAATAGAACTACAAGACTTTGAGAAAGCCGTTAGGGTGAATTATTTAGCTCCGTCTCTATTGATATCATATTGTTGGAACAACCTGTTGAAAAATAGAGGAAAAGTCATAAATGTACTATCAGGCGCATCAATAAACGCAATAGAGGGTTGGACAGCCTATTGTTCGACAAAAGCCGCACTTCATATGATTAATCAGCAGACACATCTTGAAGGTAATCAGTATGGGATCTCATCAATTGGACTAAGCCCTGGGATGGTTGACACCGATATGCAAGGCAAAATTAGAGCTAGTGGGATAAATAAAGTCTCAAAAGTAAGAAAAGAAGACCTAATAAACTCAAAAAAAACAGGCAATTTTGCTTTATGGTGTACTTCAAGTGATGCCAATGAATTTTCTGGGAAAATGATTTCAGAGAATGATCAGATTGTTAGTGCTAAATACGAAGCTTGGATAAACGCACAGAATCTTAAGTTGTAACTTTTACATTAAGCGCTTAGCATACGACTACTAGAACTTGCCTAGTATTTGGCATCCAGTGTCTTGGGTCTTTTTTTCTATTTTTCAGAAAAAGTTTTTTTAAAGGATCAAAATTGAGCAACAAAAGTAGTGTAGTTAGAGATCCCCTTTATGGATGGGTAATGGTAATTTCTGTCTTTACTCTAACCGCTCTATCATTTGGCACAATGGGTTCGATATCTGTTTTCTTAAAGCCATTATCAAATGAATTTGGGTGGACACGCGCGAATACAGCTTTTGGATATACAGTCGCTTCTCTAGGCTCTGCTTTTTTTGGAATTATCTGGGGCTATGTCGCCGATAAATATGGAACAAGAATTTTTGGCTTTTTTGCTACGTTTTTTATGGTCTCCTGCTTATTTTTTCTTAGTAAACAGAATAATATCCTTCATTTTTACGCATTATATTTTTGTTTTGGCGCCTTTGGAAACGCGGTTGTTGGTTCTCCTCTTTATGCCAACGTTGGCTTTTGGTTTAAGAAAAATCCTGGCTTAGCAATTGGAATAACTGCGGCGGGTGGGGCAGCTGGCCAAGGGTTAATTCCTTTATTATCAACATATCTAATCAAGGCTTACGGGTGGCAAGATGCTTATATGTATCTGTCCTACATATATCTTTTGATAATGGCTCCTTTTTCTTTCCTGATTAAGGAGTCGCCATTGCGAGAAAGAGCTCGTATTGCCATAAAAGATGAATTCAGGGATTTTCCACTTAGTGAAAAAGAAGTTATTACTTGGATTTCGTGTGCTGTGATTTTTTGCTGTATATGCATGTCGGTACCTATTGTTCATTTAATACCCCTACTTACAGACGCTTCATTCTCGGAGGACTTTGCCGCGAGCGTTTTCCTTGTTCTAATGATCTTTGGAATAGTTGGACGGATAATTAGTGGTAAACTTGGAGATATTTTTGGTGCTCTTCCCACATACATTCTAATGTCTATCGGCCAAACAATTACGGTTCTTGGTTTCCCATACATAGATTTAAAAGTTGGTTTATTTATTCTTGCTGCAGCTTTTGGTTTTACATATTCCGGTGTAATGTCAGCAATTTTAGTCTGTGCTAGAATGATGGTATCGGCAAAGTTAGCTGGCAGAGCAATGGCCCTAGGTTCTTTTTTTGGGTGGGTAGGTATGGGCTTAGGCGGCTATTTTGGAGGGTTACTTTTTGATATAAAAGGCGATTACACTTGGTCATTCCAGTTTGCTTCGTTAATGGGGTCTGTTAATCTTTTAATCCTGTGGCAATTTCATTTACGAATAAAGGCCAAGCGAGAAGTAATAGCTTGAAACTATCTTATTATTGGTAACTCTCTTGGTGCCCTTTTAGTTAATAAGATTGGTCCATCCTTTGAAACAAAAACATTTTCTTCATGAACTATAATTTTTCCAGGTTTGTACTCTATCGATGGCTCGATAGTGAGAACCATATTTTCCTGAATAATAGCATTATCAAAAGAAGAGATTGATGGAGGTTCAGTCAATTGAAGTCCAACTCCATGACCATATCTACCTTCACCTCTAACCAAAAATCCAAAGTCTTCAATTTTTTTGTTTATTTTTTTCCATACATTTTGTGTCTTCGCACCTGGTACTAAATTTTTAATTCCCTCTTCTGTTGCATGCCATAAAATTTCGTTTGCTCTTTTGAGTCCGTCAGATGCTGTTCCAATTGCAAAGTTTCTATCGAAATCACAAAAATAACCATCAAACGTAGCACCCGTATCTATGAAAAGGAAGTCCCCTGAAGAAATCAATTTATCTGTTGGATTTCCTATAATTTGCGAGACCCCTCCTCTACCTGATACAACAGGCAAGTAAGGAATACTATCCACTCCTCCTTTTAAAATTTCTTTTGTCACCTTTTTTGCTACATCACGCTCACTGTCGGAAGCCGATATTAACGTCGGTAAAACACAAAAAACTTCACTGACAATTTGTGCCACATTCTCTATTTTTTTTATCTCATTTAAGGTCTTAACTGATCTAAGTGCCCAAATCAAAGAGGCCCCATCAACAATGTCAAACTTAAAGTTATCCTGGAGAAGGTCAAAATCTATGGCCGGCATTCTGATGCTCATTTCCTTTCCTAATTCTGCACCAATAGCACCGAACCGACTTGGAAGAGACTCCAAGAGAGATTTTAACGGAGAAATGTCATCTCCTTTGAGATTTGGAGATGGCCATGTATGAATTTCTTTTACAAATGTTTTTTTGAAAAGCTTTTCACCTATTTCTGGAATTATAGCTATGGGGTTTCCAAAAAGCGGTACAACTAAAAACCACGGTCTGGTAGGACTCTCCCAGAAGTTAGTATCAATACCAGTAAAATACCTCAGGTTTGATGGAATGGTAATCAATAGAGCGTCGAGTTTATTTTCATATAAAAGTTCTTGAGCTCTTTGAAGACGAATTTCAAATTCCTCGTTTGAAAAACCATACTCTGGTGTTTTGGAGTTTCTCATTCCCTAAGTTTAGATAAAAAATTACTTAATTGTCGATTAACTTTTACTTCTCAATCACGCGAAGTCAAAATAATCTTTCATCTGCAAATATTTATACTTTAACTCAGCGATATAGGGACCAATTAAACCACCATTCCATTTTCTACTAAATTTATTGAAAACTTGATAGTTGTTACCTTTCCCAAGCATAAAATCAGCAAGAACCATAGCAGCACCTGGCGCTGTATTCATTCCATGGCCCCCAAATCCCATAATTGTGAACACATTCTTATCTTCATGTCCAATCCTTGTCGCTCCAACATAAGGCATATAATGACTTGCATAGGCCATATTGCCAGACCAGACATAATCTATCTCTATATTTTTTAACTCAGGGAAAAAATAGCTTATTTCCTTGGAAATTACCTTTTTTAAACTTGAACGACTATAATTTGCCACCGCTGATATGCCCCTTCCCCATGAAAGCCTATTCCCAGGCAAAACACGGTAATAATTTCCCGCCCTGCGGTTATCACTGAACCCCAATGGTTTTTTTAGTACGGACTGAAGTTCATCTCCCATTGGCTTTGTTACGCCAATGAACGTTTTTATGGGTAACCAATAGTTTTTTAACTCATTGATTTCTTTTCCACCATAGCCACCTGTAGCAAATACTATCTTTTCAGATTGCATATTAAACACTCCATTATTGTAAGCAATACTAGCGTGTATCTTTCCACTATTTCTTTGATAGTTAACAAACTTACAATTTTCGAAAATCGAGGCCCCCAAGGTAATACAATCCTGAGCAAGAGACTTCATAAAATTTAAAGGATGGAATTGAAATGAATCTTTTCTTAAAACACCGCAAGAGTATTTATCAGAGCATACGTACTTGTTAAGTTTTCCCTTATAAATGAATTCCTCATTTTGCGAAAATAACTGATTTTGAGTAAAAACATCTCTTTCAACCTTTTCAACATTATTTGATAAGAAACATTTTAGAACGCCTGGTTGAAGATTTGTATGCTCATACCCTTTGGACATACACTTTTTTTTCATCCATTGGACGCCAGTTGCTGCAATCTGTTCCAATTTAACAACCTCCTCTTTAGATAGGCACTTCATTAACACCTCATAATCTTGTGCCCACCCAGAAAGGCAAAAACCGCCATTGCGTCCAGATGCACCACTGCCAATCTGTTTTTCTTCTATTAAGACAGCATCGACATTATTTTTTTTTAAGTTATACAACAAACTCAGACCAGCTAGCCCGCCCCCTACGATCAAAACATCGCATGTGCAGTTGTTTTTTAGCTCATGCTTTCCTTTAAATTCGCTATATACCGTATCATCATACCATGTGCTATTCATATTAATAATCAATTACTTGTTTCGAAAAACTAAACTGAAATATCAGCAGCATTTTCAAAAGTAAATACCTCTAGCGCTTCTTTTCTGCCTCTAATATCAACTAACTTTGGCTTAAGTTTAACTGTATTAACCTTTGCTTTATCAGCAACGTACTTGGATACTACTAGTTCGCACCGGTAAGTCTTAGATAGCTCCTCTAACCTCGCAGCGATATTGACATTATCCCCAACAGCTGTCTCTGTAACAGTTTTTCCATAACCCATCATACCTACAATCATGCTTCCAGCATGAATACCCATACCGAACCGCATATCTTCAGAAAAATCAGTTTTCAATTCTGAGTTAAGTGTTTTCATACTTTTGGAAATCTCGTTAGCTGATATTACGGCATTTCTTGAATTAATACCAGTCTTTGAGTTTGCATCAAAAATAGCCATTATCCCATCTCCAATAAACTTGTCCAATCGACCACCATTTTTCTCTATAATCTCGCCACAGACTGCATAATATTTGTTTAGAATATATACAACATCATAGGGCAATTTTTTCTCGGAAAGCTTTGTAAAATCCCTCAAGTCAACAAAAAGTATTACTGTTTCTTGTTCTTTACCGGTAAGAGCACGTGCACTCCTAACAGTTTCCAATGTGTTATCAGGATTTAGTAACGGTTGAACTGATATATTGTTAGTTGGTTTTAATTGACAAGCTAACCTTACATTGTCATCAAGCCCTACACGCTCAATTGCTTTGATTTCATGATTACTAGGAGCAGTTAATTCTCCACTAAAATCTGTGACCTTGATTCGGCAAGTAGTACACCTTCCTCTACCTCCACATATAGCTTGATGTGGAATTTTTCCTTTACGACTAGCCTCTAAAATAGAAGTGCCTTTAGGAATTGACACAGTTTCTCCTCCTGGATAGCTAACAATGATCCTTCCAAAAAATCGAGCTCTGACAACATTAAATATGCACACTAAAATTACAAAAAGCACAAAAAGAGGATAATATTTCATAACTAGAGGTTCTACTTGCATGATAGTTGGGAACGCTTCTTGAGGAATATACTTGAAAATAATCGAACCAAGATATTTTGGGACCGGAATATCCAATTCAAATGATTGGATTTGAGCAATAAAACTCATATTTCTTAAACCTGATAGAAACCCTAAAACTGCCGCAATTGGTACAAACCAATAAACAAAACGAAAAAGCACTGGATAACGCAAATAAAATGTAAAACGGTTATGGTGTACGGCTTGTTGTTTTAAATAGGCATCTAAGCCAATTACACCATGACCCCATATAAAAATTGTCATCAAAGAGAAAAATATTGCTCCCATTATTAAGTCACTCGGTTTTTCAGTATTCATTGCTGCGAAAAATAGTGAGTATGTTTCCTCTCCCCCAAAAATTTTTGTAATGATAAAACTTATAGCAATGTGCTGCGCTAAAAATAGCAATGCTAAAACAGGAAATACAATTTGTATCCAGTCCTTACCTTTCATCTTAAATGATTTTCTATTTAAAATGGATGCAAAACCTAGTATTAGGTGTGCGAAAAGAGACCCATAAAGCAGAAAAAGTCCTACAGGATTTTGCCATATAGGTCGAAAATAATTTATCCTTATGGCATCAGCTGCATCAATTGAAAAAAGATTAACTGAGTGATTTAATAAATGCATGATTACATAGGCGAAAAGTATAATTCCACTAAAAATTCGAACTTTTCTAACTATCGTACTGAAATCCTCTTTGATCACTTTTTTACTTCCTTAAAGTTCATAAAACGCACTAAAACATTATTTTATTTCCCAAAAAATGACAAAAGTTTTGTTAGCTAGTTGTCATTAAGCTATATTCTACACGCAAACCTAAGTGGAGTATAGCCGTGAACAAAAAAAATATTTTGGAACCCCCTGTTAACGGACCTCTAACGGGTGTCAAAGTTTTAGATATGTCTAGGATTCTTGCCGGACCCACTTGCACCCAATTAATGGGAGACTATGGGGCGGAGGTTATCAAAGTAGAAAAACCAGGAAGCGGTGATGATACAAGAAATTGGGGACCTCCCTTTATGAAAGATAGAGAAGGTCTGGATACCAATGAAAGCGGCTATTTTTTGGCATCAAACCGCAATAAAAGATCGCTTAGCCTTGATATATCAAAAAAGGAAAATACAAAAATTATAAAGACACTTCTTAAAGACTGTGATGTGTTTATAGAAAACTTTAAGGTCGGAAGCCTTAAGAAGTTTGGTCTAGATTATCAGTCGCTTTCTAAAGATTTTCCAAAGCTAATTTATTGTTCCATTACAGGATATGGGCAAAATGGTCCCAATTCCCATAAAGCGGGATATGATTTGATTGCGCAAGGTTATGGAGGGTTAATGAGCATAACGGGAAGTCCCAATGAAGAGCCCGTTAAGGTTGGCGTTGCAGTTGCAGATCTTTTATGTGGACTTTATGCGTGTACTGCTATTCTTGCCGCCCTTAATCATAGAGCGAAATCGGGGCTAGGGCAAAACATTGATATAGCTTTGGTAGATGCTCAAATAGCTTCTCTTGTAAATATGGGAACCAATTATCTTCTTTCAAAGAAAGATCCAGATCGCGTTGGCAACGAGCATGCTAATATCGTGCCTTATCAAGTCTTTGAAGTCTATGATGGCCACCTTAACGTAGCCATAGGGAATGACCAACAATTCAAGAAATTTTGTGACATTATCAATCGATCAGATTTAAGTGAAAACCATAAATATTCTACAAATATTATGCGTGTCTCTAACAGGTCTCAGTTGATCCCAATCTTAAAACGAGAACTAAAAAAGCATAAGAAAGACTATTTAGTTGATATGATGGAAAAGATGAAGGTCCCTGGAGGTCCTATAAATAAGTTATCGGAAGTTTTTGCCTCAAATCAGGTTTCGGCACGTGAGATGAAAATTCAAATTCAGAATAAAAATTCTGAAAAAGGATTTGTTGAATTAATTGGGAACCCTGTGAAATTTAGCGAAACACCTGTAACTTACAGGCACCATCCACCATCTTGCGGAGAACACTCTGATGAAATATTGAATGAAATTATGTCCAAAAAGGATAATAATGAAATCAAATGAAACATTTATGGCTAAGAGCAGAACATCGTGAAAACGAAAAACGGGTTGGTCTTACTCCTCAAGGCGCCACTCAATTAATTAAGAAAGGTATAAAAGTATCAGTTGAGGCAAGCGATACGAGGATCATTTCAACAAAAGACTATAAAGATGCCGGATGCGAGATTGTTTCTGCAGGCTCTTGGAAAAATGCACCGGAAGATGTAATTATATTTGGGCTTAAGGAACTACCAAATAATGATGCTCCGTTGAAACATTCGCACATAATGTTCGGACATGCTTTCAAGGGCCAAGTATCCGGCAAGAAATTATTGAAAAAATTTAAAAGCGGTGCTGGAACCCTCTATGATATTGAGTATTTAACGCAAGAGACAGGAAAGAGAGTTGCTGCCTTTGGTTACTGGGCTGGATTTGCAGGCGCTTACGTTACGCTAAAGGTTTGGATAAGCCAATTAAAAAAAGAACGGTGCCCCCCTTTATCTGCCTTTAATGACAAAACAAAATTATTAGGAGATATATCTAACGAAATCAATTCGGTAAAAACTCTTCCATCTGCCATTATAATTGGTTCTTTGGGTCGGGTTGGTACAGGAGTATGTGATTTTTGCGCGGAATGGTCTTTAAATATTAAAAAATGGGATTTAGCTGAAACAGTTGCTGGCGGCCCCTTCCACGAAGTTCTTAATCATAATATTTTGTTCAATTGCGTTGTTGCGACGCCAAACACTCCTGTGTTTTTTCAACCAAATTATGTTGAGTCACAAAGGAAGCTTACTGTAATTGGTGATATAGCGTGTGATCCTGATAGCGATTATAACCCTATTCCCATTTATGGCGCTCCAACCACATGGCGTAAGCCAGGTTTAAATATTTCAAGTCATCCCCCGTTGGATGTTATGGCTATTGACAACTTGCCATCTCTTCTCCCAAAAGAAAGCTCAATTGACTTTGCAGAACAACTTTTTCCCTACTTAATGGATTTCAATGGAAAAAATAATGTCGTTTGGCAGAGAGCAAAAGAAATATTTAAATCAAAACTATTAGAGGTGTAAAATGGCAATTCATTGGTGCGGAACAGGGTTATCAGCAATTCCAGGATTAAAAAAACTTATTTTTGATGGTAATGATGTTATTGTTTGGAACCGGACAGTAACCAAAGCAAGAAAAGCTCTAGAAGGCGTTCAAGTACAAATCAACAAATTTGATATGAACACATTGGGGGAAAAGTTAGCTCCTAGAGATATAATTGTATCAATGCTTCCAGGAGACTGGCATGTTCCTCTTGCAAAATTAGCGATTTCTAAAAAAGCTCATTTTGTGAGTTCATCCTATATTTCGCCCGAGATGAGAAATCTTAATAATGACGCACTTAAAGCAGAAGTTTCTTTGGTTAATGAGATAGGCTTAGATCCAGGGATAGACCATCTGATGGCTCACAAGCTTGTTGAAGAGTTCAAAAAATCAAACCTTATAAACTCCGAAACCGAGATTTCTTTTCTTTCATACTGTGGGGGAGTTCCCAAAGTTCCAAACGAATTTAAATATAAATTTAGTTGGTCGCCTCTTGGTGTATTGAAAGCTTTAAAATCCCCTTCAAGGTCAATAAAAGATTTCGAAAATTTTGAGGCCAACCGACCATGGGATGCTATAACTTCCTACAACGCACCACTAAATAATCCAGAAAAATTTGAAGTCTATCCCAACAGAGATTCATTACCCTTTATGGAGCAATACTCCTTTGACAGAAAATGGAAAGTCAAGCAGTTCGTGAGAGGCACTTTAAGACTAAAAGGATGGGCCAAGGCATGGGCAGATATTTTTAGAGAGATAGAGACATTACATGGGCAAGCTGGAGAAAAGCGATTAATCGAAATGTCCGAACAATTTTGGCGAGATAACGCTTATGCTGAGAATGAACTGGATCGTGTAATTTTGTGCGTAGATCTTAAGGCTGAAGAAGACAACCACGTTATTTGGCATAAAACTTACAAAATGGATGCATGGGGTGATACACAAGGGACAGCTATGGCAAGACTTGTATCGCATCCCGTCTCCTTCGCAGTTAGAGCAATAATCGATGATGACACTGACCACGGCGTTAGCGCGGCTTCAAGTAAGTCTAATGTAGTAGACAAGTGGCTTAAAGATATTGCAAGCCTAGCACAGGAATTTGATATTATTGATCATCTTACCTAAAGATTATGAGTACCTTATGACCAAAATATAAGGATAAATATTCTTCTATTTACTGATCTTGTGCTAAATGAATTTCTTAATTTAAGAAAGTAGCCCTCGGTGACAAAATTCTGTTATGATGTGTTATAGAACTCAACATTGGAAAGGGTAAATTTATGTTAGATGTAGCCGAAAAGTTTTTTTGGCCCTGTGATGAAGGCAAAGGTTGGGAAGCTTGCAAAGGATATTGCCATACCAACGCTACGTTCAAAACAGATGCCGATACTCTGATTCACCTCGATAGACTCGAGGATTATGTTGAATGGATGAAAGACGCTCATTCCATGTTAGCTAATACTAAGTTTGAGATTAAATCTATTGCGGAGGATAAAAAGCGAGGAATGGTTCTACTCTATGCCATTATTTATGCAGACAATATTTTAGGTGAAGAGCCACAGCCAATTGAAACTGATTATGTTTATGCAATGAAAATTGAAGAAAATAAAATTAAACACATTACAAAAATTTGGTATTTAAATATCTAAAGGGTCACACCACAACTAAAACCTAAGTGCAATGAACAAATGTGACTACGATATGTTAGGAGGTTTAAATATGGTGTGGAAGGGGCTTTTAAAGTTTAAAAAAAATTGACATTTCTTGTTAAAAAAATATCTAATTCGAAGTAGGCGGTAAAATTAATGTCAGAAAGCGGTTTCTTACTAATTGCAGATATAAGTGGCTACACTGAATTCGTTAAGCTACATAACTTGGCTAAAAAGCCAATTTTTGGTGCTGCTTTGGCAAAGGGATTTGAGTCCCATGCGACCACAATAGTAGCAGATCTATTAGAAACGGTTATAGATGAGGTGGAACCAGCCTTAAGGTTAAATAAGCTGGAAGGAGACGCAGCCTTTTTCTTCAGTAGCGACAAAATAAGTTCAACATCAGGAGATGAAATTGTTGAACTTATGGCAAGAGCCAATGCAGCATTTAATAAAAAGCTATCAGATTTGGCTTTTGTACAAGCGTGTGGCTGTGAACCTTGTACACAGTCGAAAAACTTAAGATTAAAAATCTGCGTGCACAAAGGAAACTTCTCTTTAAATACAATTAGAAACTTTGAAGAACTTTCAGGAGAAGATGTTATTTTAACTCATCGCATGCTTAAAAACGATATAGAAAGTTCAGAATATTGGCTTGTAACTGATGCTTTTCATAAAACGCTCAATACTGATAATAAGAAAAGATTTACCAAAATAACTCAAAATCTAGAAAGCTTTAATAAAGTAAAGCTTAACTTTTTGGAACTCGGTTCTCCCGAGCCACGTAATGAAAGTGTGGAAAAAAGATCGCGGGCCTATAATTGGATACGTCAGGCTGGATACTTTAGTTCCGCAATGTTTAGAAAAAAAAGAGCTAGGTAAACAAATTCTTCAAAGGTTCAAATTCATATGAAAACCAACAAACAGGTCATTTGGGATTTTGTATCAAGAAATCAAAAAAGATTTCAAGAGCTATCTGATAAAGTTTGGTCAACTCCTGAAACATGTTACTCTGAGAAAATCTCTATGAGTACCCATGTTGACGAATTAATATATCATGGGTTCTCCGTGACAAAGGGTATAGCTAACATGCCAACTGCTGTTGTAGGAGAATATGGAACAGGTGGCCCAATAATCGCGTTTCTGGGAGAGTACGATGCGTTGGCGGGCCTTAGCCAAACGGCAGACGTCTTTTATCAAGACCCAATCAAAAAGGGTGAGAATGGGCATGGTTGCGGTCATAATCTTCTGGGATCAGCATCGATGCAAGCTGCGGTCGCTCTGAGGGACTGGTTAAAAGACTCAAATTTACCTGGAGTTGTTAGATATTATGGCTGCCCGGCCGAAGAAGGCGGTGCAGCAAAAACATTTATGGTTCGTGACAAAATATTTGAAGATGTAGACGCGGCAATAACGTGGCACCCAGGATGCTTACCAGGGATAATTAAAGGGTCCAGCCTTGCAAACTGTCGTGTAGACTTCACATTTGAAGGGAGGGCTAGCCATGCAGCTGTTTCCCCTCACCTTGGACGCTCAGCTTTGGATGCAATAGAATTAATGAATGTTGGCGTAAACTATATGAGAGAACATATGCCTGATAAAGCGCGCATTCACTATGCTATAATCGATGGTGGAGGCATTTCGCCTAACGTGGTACAAGCAAAAGCAAAGGTAAGGTATGTTGTGCGAGATGAAACTACTCCTAAAATGATGGAATTACTTGATAGAGTAAAAGGAATAGCAAAAGGTGCAGCGCTAATGACCGAAACAAAAGTCAAGACCAAAATATTAGCCGGTGTTTCTAACCTTGTATACAACGAAACTCTAGGGAATCTGATGCAGGGTAATTTAGATCAATTAGGTGCTCCAGAATTTAGTAAAGAAGAGCATTTATACGCTAAGAAGTATCAGGATACATTAACTAGAAAAGATATAGAAAGTGCCTATTCTCATGCGGGAATAGATATAGTCAAGGGGCAAGTCTTGGCGGAATCCGTCGTAGCAGGTGACGTCAAGTCTGTTGACATAGGAGGTTCTACAGATGTAGCTGATGTTAGCTGGGTTGTTCCCACGGTTTCACTTTGGGGAGCAAACTATGCGATCGGTACACCTTTTCATTCATGGCAAATGACTGCTCAAGGCAAATCATCTATTGCCATTAAGGGTATGACTCACGCCGCAATGGTGATGGCAGCTACGGGTTCTGATTTAATGTCGAATAAAAAGATTATCGATAATGCGTGGAGCGAGCATTACAAAACAGTCGAAAAAGAGGGCTACATGTTACCTATTTCGCTTTCCGCATCTCCCCCAATAAAGGATATGGCTCCATAGAAACAAATACAAAAGTTTTCATTTTGTACTTCTTTCAATTTATAATATCATTGGTTGTAAAAAAATTGTGGGGGAAAAATGCCAGAAATAGATATTGCTTACTTACCTATAGTAGGTCGTGGAGAACAAATTAATGTGATATGCGCCATGCATGGCATTAAAGTTAACCTCAAAATGTCAAAACCCATGGGTGAAGATTTCAATAAAGATAGTGAAGCTCCTTTTGGAACTGTGCCGTGGATGAAGGACCATTCTAACGGTCTAGAGCTTAATGACTCTATGGCTATCGTTCAGTATTTAGTAACAAAATATGAAGGGCCATTGACACCTAAGTCACCAGATCAGGCCGCAATAATAGGAAATTACTGGGCTTGGTGCCAAGATTATTACTCTTTTGTGCTTTCGCCTTTTCATGACATCATAACTGGGCATAATGAACCGTTTTGGAGAAATTTACGGCTAACTGATACTCTTGCTGAAGGAGGTAAAGAAACGGGAATTAAAAACTTAGCTGAACTTCATGGTAAAAGAGCAGAAAGGCTTGATCTGCACCTAATGAAATCGTCTTCAGGCCCATTTCTTATAGGAGGAGACTGTTCATACGCAGACATATTTTTGTATACTTGTGTACGGACAACGCAAAAAACAGGCGGTTTTGGGATACTTAGAGAAGTTTTTGGAAATGATCCTTTTAAAGCATATCCAAAAATTTTGGAAGTATGTGACGCAGTTGAAAAGATTGAAAAAGTTAAAGAAACTGTTGGAAGTAAGTTTTCTGTCTGTCCAATCTAGTAAAAAAAAGACACCAGCATAATCTAGAGTAATGAAAATTTCATTAATTGAGAGTTATCAAGTTCAAGATGTAAGACACTATGAACTGGATGAAACTAAAATTGAGGCTGATTTTGGTTCAATAGAAGATTTTAAAGAAGCTCTTTTTTCTTCTAAGTGGAGTGAAGACACGCATTTTTTAAATCTTTTACATGAGTACGGAAAAGAAGTAAATTTTAAACAAAATCAGCAACAGTGGAGTGATTTCACAATTCAACAAGGACATATAAAAACAGATGGTAAGGGTAATAAAATTAAAGAAGATGGGACTTCCGAAAAATTGTAAAAATTGACAATGCAAATTTACTAAAATTCACTCTAATTTCTGTTTTATTTTAAATTATTATGATCAGCTCTCTTTTGGGAATTGCTCCCTTTCCTCTTTTAATTCTATTAGGTGTCTTTTTTGGTGCATTAAAAGTTTTTGATCTTCAAAATGCTAGGACATTTAACTTATTTCTCTTTTATTTTGCGATTCCTTGCGTTATTTTTGAGGCTGTAACAAAGAGCAATCTGGCGAGTATAAAATTTGGTCTTTTAGCATCATATTTTGTAATGCAAACAATAGCTGGTTTAATAGCTTTTCATGTAACACGTAATTTTTTTTCTAAAACTAAAGCTGAAGCAATTATTTGGGGTCTAACTGTTGCCCTATCTAATCATGTGCTGATTATATTACCGCTATCACAGATTTTTTTTGATGACAATATATCACTCTATGTTTCCAGCATAGTCGTGATGGACTCTGTAATACTCATATCTATAGTGACGCTAGGCCTTGAATATGTAAGCAAAATTAAAGTTGATTTACGAAAATATTCTCAAGATTTAATAAAAAACCCGCTAGTAATAGCAATACTGATGTCTGTAATTGTAAAAACTTCAGGAATAGATTTAAATGAAAGTATTGTTGACGTTGTTACTTCAAAGCTTGCCCAGACTACAATGCCGATAGGTTTGATATCGATCGGAATAATTTTATCACATTATTTAAACAAAGTAGTAACAAGACTCACCGTTACTATTTCTTTTCTTAAATTATTTTTTGCGCCTTTAGCACTGATAATAATAACCGGCATTTCCTATCAATATAATTATCCCAATGATTTTCTAGGAACATTTTTAGTATCACTTGGCCCATGCGGCGCTTTTTCTGTAGCCCTATGTGCGGCGTATAATGTAAATCCAGGCGATATAGTTAGGGCAATTTTAGTTACCACTGTTCTTTCTTTTTTAATTTTAACCCTATTCATAGCAATTGCTTTAGAGACAAGTTGGTAGTTTATATTGTTTATAAAGACCAAATATTTAGAAATTTTTAGCCATACCTCTAATGTAAGGCCTTGGAAACAGGAGAGAAAGGTACTATATAATTCAATAATAATATCGTGGTGTCCACTAGCCGTGGGTGTAGATTTAAGAGTTTAGAGGAGTACATTATGTCTTTCAGACCGATAAAAGAAAAAAAATTAGCTCAACCTTTTACAGAAGGTGCTGGCGTAAGTCTTTTTAGAGCATTTGGTTTTAGTGACCCAGATGAATGTGACCCTTTTCTTATGCTAGACGACTTCAGGAATGATGATCCTGAAAAATATAAGGCTGGATTTCCATGGCATCCTCATAGAGGAATAGAGACGATTACATATGTACTTTATGGAACTGTGGAGCACCAAGACAGTCTTGGAAATAAGGGTAGCTTGATTGGTGGAGATGTGCAATGGATGACAGCCGGTTCAGGTATATTGCATCAGGAAATGCCACTCGGTAACAAAAAAGGCCAAATGCATGGGTTTCAACTTTGGGCTAACCTACCCTCTTCTCAAAAAATGGTGGCTCCTCGTTATCAAGACGTTAGTGGTTCAAATATCCCATTGATAGAGGATAATGATGGCTCAAAATTAAAAATAATTGTTGGTAATTATAAAGGCATTAAGGGACCAGTGGACGGAATCGCAGCAGAACCACAATACTTTGATATTTATGTACCTCCTTTTACAAAAAAAGAGATAAATATCGATGCATACAGAAATTGCTTTGCCTATGTTTTTCAGGGAAGTGCTGACTTTGCATATTCTTCTAAACCTATAGGTATAAGAATAGAAAAAGAATTAAAAGGGGAAGAGTTGAATATTAGGGATTTATCAGGAAACAGAACATTAATTAGGTTTGATACTGGTGACTCAGTCTCTTTAATATCTGGAAAAGATGGCGTTCGGTTCCTATTGATATCAGGAAAACCGATTCAAGAACCCGTAGCTTGGCATGGCCCAATTGTGATGAACACGCAAGCGGAATTAGCACTAGCTTTTAACGAACTAAGAAATGGGACTTTCATTAAACCTTTACATTAATATCGTAAATTGTTGTTTTTAATAAATAATAAGCAATGGATTAAATTGAAAAATAGCTTTTTACTAGTTTGTAATTTAGACAGTTTAGAGAAACACTAGCGCTTGTCTAGCGTTAAGTTAGGCATTGCTTTAAATGCATTTTTCAGGGCACGACTCCAACCACTAGAAACATCGGCTAAATATTGATCTCCATTCTCAAATCGACCGCTTGGTCCTTGAACAAAAGCATTATTTTCGTATATTTGAAAATCAAGAGGCAGGCCAACAGATAAATTGGCTTTAAGTGTGGAATCAAAAGAAAGAAGCATCAATTTAATCGTTTCCTCAAAACTTAAAAATGGATCGTAGGCTCTTACAAGTATTGGTTTTCCATACTTCGTCTCTCCAATTTGAAAAAAAGGATTGTCAGTAGAGGACTCAATAAAATTGCCTTGTGGGTATATAAGAAATAATCTAGGTTTCTCACCTTCAACCTGACCTCCTAGAATTAGATTTGCATTAAACGAAGTATCTGCTTTTTGGCCCTCCTCTCCATTTTGATCAATTGTTCTTTTTAACTCTTTTCCAACTTTTTTTGTGATATCAAATAGACTTAAATTCTGAAAAAAAACTTTGGTCTTCTCTTTATTTTTCTCTCCAAAGACATCATTAAGTGAGTTAACTAAAGATTGCGTCGTAGCCAAGTTTCCTGATGCTAGTATAGAAATGAAAATTTTGTCTCTATAACTCCAAGAGAATATTTTTTTAAATGTAGACACGTTATCTAAACCAGCATTTGTACGGGTGTCTGCCATGAAAAGTAGGCCTTTATCAATTTTAATTCCTAAACAATAAGTCAAATTTCAACCCTTAAGCTCTGTTGCTGGACTTTAATAGCTGTTTTAATGCTATTGTTCTCACTTTCAAATTGTATGCCATGTATCGGCTTGGCGTCTTTATAGTCAAATCCAGTTGCAAGAACAATATAATTTTCATCGACAATAATATTATTCGAAACATCAATACCTACCCAACCTAAGTTATCGACATAAACCTCAGTCCATGCATGGGTCGCTTCTTGATCTTCTTTGTCATTCATTTTTAAATATCCACTCACATAGCGAGCAGGAAAATTTAGTTCTCTCATACAAGAAATAAGAATATGTGAAAAATCTTGACATACTCCTGTCTTTAGCAAAAAAGATTCCTCTGCCGTAGTGTCGATCTTGGTAGTCCCAATACTGTAGGTTAACAAATTCTTTAGACTCTTCGCAACGTCATAAACTAGGTCTAAATCAGGGACAATATCAACTGAAAATTGTTTGCAAAATTCCCTAATACTTCTTCCTGGCTTCGCTAGATCCGTATGCCTTTTAAACAACCAATAAGGAATTTCCGATACATCATTAACCACTCCAATTGTTTTTCTAATCCCAACGACTCCTTCTGCATTTATAGAAATTGTTTTAATGTCTTTTTCAAATGTTAATAGGCAGCAGAAGTTTCCATGATGATCAAAATACTCAGTTTCTTTTTTTGCTCCCTTGAACATAATATCCCACGTAATTATTTTCTGTTTCTCGTTTTCCTTTGGCGTCAGTCGTAGGCGTTGTATCCCATATAATGGTGGTTTTGAAAATTCAAACTCAACAATATTTTTGATTGCTACTTCTATCATTTGTAAAACCTAAAATCTTTTTCTATTTGTGCTGATATTGAATTATATTTAGCTATAAAGTCTAATAAAAATTCGTGGAGTCCTTTTTTAAAAACGTTATCTATTGATATGGTTTCAAGGTAAGTCGAAAACTCAGAACTTATTTCCAGGCTTGGAACGGTTCCGATATAAAAATTTGATAAACTTTTTAAGTTGTTGCTTATATTTTTGCTGCAAAAATTGAGAGATCTTGGAAGTCTTGGGTCAAGGATCAAATAATTACATATTCCCAGGGGATTTAGCTCATTTTCATTAAGCCATCTATATGATTGATAAGCTGAAACTGATCTTAAAATGTTTTCCCACTGGCTAATATCTACACTTGAACCTACATAACTTACCGCTGGAAGTAGTATGTGATACTTCATATCCAGTATTCTTGCTGTATTATCACCCCTCTCGATAAAAGTTCCAAGTCTAGCAAAATCATAGACATCATTTCTTAACATTGTACCGTGTAAACAACCTCTAACAAGTGCGCTTTGACGTTGAATAGTGTCGAGTGTTTTTGGTAAAGCTGGTTCAGTGACTGGCCTTCTCAAAAGATCTTTAAGATTAAAGTAAATTTCATTTACAGACTCAAAGACTTCCTTTGTCAGTACGGTTCTTATCATCCTGGCATTTTGTCTGGCTTGTTTAACAGAAGAAAGAACTGATGAAGGATTTTCTTTATCTCTCAAGATAAAGTTAGTAACGTTAGAAGAATTGCATTCACTATAATTTTTATCAAATATCGGTTTAATTGAGGCTGCTGTAAGAACAGAATCCCAATCTTGAGACGCATAGTCGCTTTGGGTTATTGAGATTCGTAATCCTGCTCTTAATAGTCTAGCACTATTCTCACATCTCTCAAGGTACCTGAACATCCAATATATACCGGCTGCATTACGTCCAAGCACCTTATTCTTCCTCCAAAACCCAAGTATCTTTAGTACCACCTCCTTGTGAAGAATTTACTACCAGTGAACCTTTCTTCAATGCTACTCGGGTAAGACCACCAGGAGTAACGAAGACACTATCAGGAGAAACAAGAGCAAATGGTCTAAGGTCGACATGCCGTGGGGTCAGACCCGATTTCTTTAAAATTGGAACTGTTGATAATGATAAGGTAGGCTGGGCTATATAATTTGACGGGTTCCTGAGGAGCTTACTTTTAAATAGCGAAATTTCTTTTTTTGATGCCGCGGGGCCTATTAACATTCCGTAACCACCAGAGCCATGAACCTCTTTTATAACCAGACTGGCTATATTCTGTAATACGTATTGAAGATGATCATTTTCTGAACATCGCCACGTCTCTACATTTTTCAAAATAGCATTCTGTCCAGTGTAGAATTTAATTATTTTGGGCATAAAAGAATAAATTGCCTTATCATCAGCTATTCCTGTTCCAGGAGCATTGGCTATCGTTATGGAACCTGATTTATATATATCCATTATTCCCGGAACACCAAGACGTGAGTCTTCCTTAAATGAAAGAGGATCTAAATACATATCATCTACTCGTCTGTAGAGAACATCAATTGTCTTATATCCTTGAGTAGTTCTCATAGCCACTTTCCCATCAACTATCTGAAGGTCTTGAGATTCAACTAATTCAACCCCCATTTGGTCAGCGAGAAAGGAGTGCTCAAAATAAGCAGAGTTATAAATTCCTGGGGTTAAAACAGCAACAGTACAATTTTCATCTGCTAAGTGAGGATGGGATGCCTTTAAAGCTTTGATTAACTCTGAAGGATATTCAGTAACAGATCTTACTTTAATTTTAGAAAATAATTCTGGAAACATATTATACATTGTTTCTCTGTTCTCAATCATATACGAAACTCCTGAGGGCGTTCTAACATTGTCTTCAAGCACTAGAAATTCTTTTTCAGAGGTTCTTACGAGATCGATCCCGGCAATATGCGTGTAGATTCCATTTGGCGGAGTAAAGCCAATCATCTCTGGTAAAAATGCATCATTTTGATTTATCAGACTATGAGGAATTATATTGGCTTTAATTATCTCCTGTTGATGATATATATCAAAAAGGAAAGAATTGATGGCTTTTACTCTTTGTTCCACCCCTTTCTTTATCGTCTTCCACTCTTCTTCGCCTAAAATTCGAGGAATTAAATCGAAAGGAATAAGTTTTTCGGTTTCTTCTTTTTCACTATAAACATTAAAAGTTATACCTGTCCGTCTAAATACGTTTTCGGCTTCATCTTTACGCTTAACAATATTTTTTTGTTCCGGTGAATTAAGCCAGCTGTGGTATTTTCTATAGCATAATCTTGTGGTCTCGTTATGTGCAAACATTTCGTCAAAAAACGACATTTAGAACTCAATTAATGAAATGATTAAATCTGATTGAATTGTGAATAACTTTTCTAGAAAAGACAATTATTACCTAACGTAAGCGTCAAAGTAGACTGATGCAGACCAATATCTATAGTGAAATAGATAATGATCTAAATTTTAGAATTAGAATAATCTGATCCTATAAGCTAAATACAGTACTTCTTCACTACCTTTTCGTTCCATTCTATACCGATACCGGGTTTATCAGGAATGTGAACGTTTCCATCAGCAATTTTAAATGGATCTAATAAGATTTCATCTGCCCAATCAAGCCATTCTAACCAGTGTGCAGATTGAGATACTCTCATTACATGAGAACCGACCTCAGGATAAAAATGCGTGGAGATGGGAATACCTCCTGCATCCGCAATTGCTGCAGATTTTATCCACCCAGTTACTCCACCAATTCTCATAAAGTCAGGCATCACCAGGTCGGAAGCCTTTTTTTCAATGGCTTTGTAAAGCTCTCTGGGCCCATAAAAGTTTTCACCTAATTGTATAGGCGTTTTTATTTCTCTTGTTAATTGGGAGTAGCCTCCAAGGTTATCGTAAATAAGCGGTTCCTCAATCCACGTCAAATCAAACTGGTCAAGTACTCTACATCTATTTAGAGCTTCTTCCAGAGATAAACACTGATTGAAATCAACCATAAGATTAACTTCCGCTCCAACAGCTTTTTTTACATTTTCAATAGCCCTTAAATCGTCATTGAAGCTATCTCTCCCTAATCGCATTTTTATTGCCGAAAAGTTACCTTGTTCAATTAATATCTTTGCTTCCTTTGAAAGAACATTACCTTTCTCTAACCACAGCCCATTGCTGTTATAGGCCTTGACTGGGCCGACGGTACCACCCAAGTAACAGCATAGAGGTTTAGAAGCTGCTTTGGATACAGCATCCCAGATCGCCATATCTACCCCGGACACAGCTGTAAGGGATAATCCTTCATACCCTATAAAATGTAATGATTGTCTCATAATCTCAAAATTATCGAAGGGCGCTAATTCTTTATTGCGTAGTACCTCGTTGAAATCGTCAATGATTGAACTGATATATTTTAAGGATTTTTCTATATAGGGTTGCAAGTAGCTCCTGCCAACAATCCCCTCATTTGTATAAAGATCAATTATTAGGATAGGCCATTCCTTAATGTAAGCGATTTTAGCTTTAATGGGTCTTTTGAGTGTCAAGATAACTGAACGCGATCTTATTTCTTTAAAAGTTAACATTTTTACAAACTCCTTTTAAGAACCAATAATTTTAGCTATGGTCAAAATATATATTATCACAAATTCCTTGAGTTACCTTTGAATTTTTGTTTAAAATTTTGGTAATGAAAATACTACTATATTTTATTTTTATTCTGATAATAAGCGCTTTTTCTTTAAGTGCGGAACAGCACACAGTAATCGATGAAACTAGAGGTAAAATGAGTTGTATTATCTCCAAAGGTCAGCCTGATCATTCAATGGGAAAGTTTCCAAACAAAGCTAATCCTAATAAATTCCAGAAGAGACAACTTACATTTTGCTTTCCAAAAGTTCCTAGGCTGACAAATTTTGTTACTAGAGGGCTAATGACTGTTGGTGTTGCCCTAAATGGCATTCCAATACGCCCATATACCGCGGACTATTTTGATCCCAATGCAGAGAGAGGTTTCAGTAAAAATCCGTCTAGTGGGTGGAGAAAACAGGCGATGTTCAACCCTCGAAGTCTCGGTATTGATTTACACAATGGGCATGTAGATAAATCCGGTCTATATCATTATCACAAGCTTAGAACTGCCTCAATTGTAGACAAAAAAGAATATATTGTTGGACATGCTCCGGATGGCTTTAAAATAGTTTATAAATCAACAGAAAAGTCTTCTTGGAAATTGAAAACTGGAATACGGAGTACTGCTCCAGGCGGCAAATTCGATGGAAGCTTTGAAGAAGACTTCGAGTATGTAGCTAATAGTGGATCGCTTGACGAGTGCAATGGAAGAGAATTAAATGGTGTATATACCTACTTTGCAACCGATACTTATCCTTTCTTTTCTCGTTGTTTTAAAGGTGAAGTCAATACTCAATTTATGAAGCGAAACTAGTTCAACAAAAATTTCATTTGTGAACTTAAAGATTTTTTATTAATTTAAAAGATATGCAACATGCAAAAAAATATTTTACTTCTGATGAAATAAGACCTTTAGCTCAAAGATCTAATTTCATGGGAGCGTTTTTGGTGTCTCATTGCTTCTTTACTATAGCATTAGCAATATTTGTTTTTTCTATTTGGCCTAACATATTCACTTTTACATTAGCGGTAATGGTTATTGGTTCTCGCCAATTGGGTCTTGCAATTTTAATGCATGACTCTGCACATAGAGCTTTATTTGCGAATGATTTTTTAAATGAAAAAATGGGGTATTGGGTCTGTGGCGCACCAATTCTAGCAGATATGTTTGCTTACCGGCATTATCATTTGATGCATCATAAACATACTCAAACTGAAAAAGACCCAGATCTCAATCTGTCGAAGCCGTTTCCGACCTCTATCAGAAGTATAATAAGGAGAATAATAAGAGATATAACTGGCCAAACTGGCATTAAATCAATTTACAACCAAATAAGAACAGCATTTAAATTATGTTTTGATAAAGATGCAATTGACAGCTTAACAAAACAACCTCAGAGCTTTAAAGGAAACTCTATCTCTCAACCAATAATGGCAAACCTTCTATTATTCATAATCATGTGGATAGCCGGTGAATGGTGGTGGTGGTTTGCTTTTTGGCTTCTTCCATTGGTAACGTGGTTTCAGTTAGTTGTAAGAATAAGAAGCATGGCTGAACATGCCGCAACTGATTTTTCAGATAATGAACTTCAAAATGTAAGGACAACATACGCAAATCCGATTACCCGTCTTTTTTTAGCTCCTTACTGGGTAAACTACCATTTAGAGCATCACTTGATAATGCATGTTCCATGTTGGCGTTTGAAAAACGTACACTCTTTACTGCTTCAAAAAGGATATGCAGACAGAATGAAAGTCTCAAAAAATTATCTTGATGTGTTTAAACAGGTTACTACAGGTTAATGAACTTTTCATTAAACAAAAACAACGGTAGCTTATTTTTCAAGAAAAGATAAATCGGAAAACTTTAGTAATATTTGCTACGTTAATTGAATATCTCCCCATTTAGACGCTAAGGAATAAAAGGTATTAAACATCACCGAGTAATTATATGTATCTTCTTCAGTATTTCCTAAATTCGGTTACAGCCTCATAATAAGTTAAGTTATATTGAGTCAAAATCTGCTGATAGGTATCTTTTAATGGAGAAAAACTTTTGTATTTGCTTCAATGTATGAACAAAACATCAAGCCAAGAAATACGGCTTAATTGTCTGACTTATCGGTTGCCTACACTTCAAAGAAATCGTGTAAGGGATTTCAATTATTTTAAAAAAGTTTAAAATTATCCTTCCAGTTAGAATCGCATAGGGATTAAAAATGTCAGAGCAAGAAGTATGGAGTGTTATTAAATACAAACCCAAGAATGGTTGTGAGGATGAGTTTATTAACGAGCTAAAAAGACTTGAAAAAATTATGAATGAAAATAAAACATACAGTTTCCTTAATACCTTTATAAGATTAGAAACTGGAGAATTTGTACAAATAGCCAAAATGCCCAACTTGGATGCTTTATTAGACGGACAGGTATCCGGCTTAGAATGGTTAGATAGCGTCGACCATTTACTCGAAAGGTACAAAAATGAAAGTAGAACAGAATCATTTTCAGGATTTGTTATATGACTCTATATAAATAGTTTTAGTTGAAAATGGAAATAACAAGGATTTAGGAGTTAAATTATGCAGAAAACAGCGATAGTCACAGGAGCATCGAGGGGCTTCGGCAGAGGAATTGCAGCCGTGCTTTCTATGGAAGGAGATTATAAAGTATTTGCCACCGCAAGAAACAAAGCTGCTTTAGATAGTTTAAAAAAGGAAGTCGATGAATTTAAAGGCGCTGGTGAAGTAATTCCTTATGTTTTAAATCAAAATAACGACAAAGAGGTTGAAAAATTTTCGGAAGAAATAACGAATGGTAATAATAAAATTGATCTTTTGGTTAACAGCGCATATCAAGGTTTGATCGCTATGACACCTCATTTTGGGAAGCGCTTCTGGGAAAGACCCATATCTGTATATGATGGACATATGGATGTAGGAGTTCGAAGCTCATATGTGATGAGTAAACTGATTGTTCCAAATATGATCAACAACAAGAGTGGATTAATATTACAAATCTCGAGTTATGGGGGCTTTGTTTACCTTTTTGATGTTGGATATGGAGTTGCCCATGCTGCTATGGATCGTTTAAGTTATGATATGGCTACAGAGTTAAAGGACCAAAACGTAAGAGCAATCACAATGCATCCCGGTGCAGGTCAAACGGAAATTACTGCTTTCCCAGATGGTGAAAGTCCCACCTATGTTGGTCGATCGGTATTGTCACTTATGGAGCAAGCTGATGAAAATTTTCTTGATAAGATCAATGGCAAAACCGTCTTTACTATCGATCTTGCAAAAAAATTTGGTTTCAAGGAGGATTACGACAGAGATGGCTCTGTGAATGAAGCTCGTTATGAGGGTTCAAGGCATTATAAAGAAATGATGCTAAGCACCCTACCTCAGTATAATATAGATTCTGCATTGCCAAAATATAGCGATACTAACAATGAAGGATTTGCAGATCTTTTTAAAGGAGCAAAACAATAATGATATTAATAAACTGCTCTCAAAAAGGCATTTCAAAAATATATCACTCTAAAACTACTAATTTGAATAGTGGCTCTGGCAGTTGAGTTCGAACGTAGGACAACATTGTCATACTCGCATTAGCTTTATATATTTGATAAATTGTTTGGCATGATTTTTAAGTCAGACGACGAATATAATCTTGTGTTAGTCTTTCTGACTACTCCCAGTCCAGTCTTTACCCTCTTCTTCAGATTTATCTATTAGGGACGGATCATATGTCATTTTAAGCTTGTAAACGACATCATCAATAACAGGATCAAAATCACCTGTTATCGTGCCCGTAAAAGGAGATAGCCATATCTCGTCAATAAATTCTTTAAAAGACATATCATTTTCTTTAAGAAAATCATCTAAAACCTTTTTTCCAACTTTTATTTTATTTTTTTCATAGAGTATAGCAGCATAAAAAGCCGTTCCCCAAAACTTCTTGTGGGTTTCTTCTTGCAGTATTAATTCCATTGCAAGCTCTTCCGAAACGGAATATACACCGGACTCAGAGTATGTCTTTAATAAAAATAGTCTCACTGGAAGAGGCCCATATGGAGCTATCTTTAATGCTTTTTTATAAAGTGTAATTGCTTCTGAAAACTTACTTATAAAAACTAGATTATGCGCAGCCTGAATAATAGTTTCATAATTTTCTGGATCTAATTCTAATCCTTTTCTCGTTATTTCCTCAAAATCTAGTGAAGCATCTCCCATCATATTTCTTTTTATTTGGGCCATCAAAGGATAAGCGAGCGAGTTTTTGGCATCTAGTTTAATAGCTTTAGATATTACCTCCTCAGCAACTGCATAGTCTTTAAATGGAAGTCCAATGGAGAATAATTGACGATACATAGCTTGTGCATATAGCGTCAGTGCAAGCGAATTATTAGGATTATTTTCATGCACCTTTTTATATGCTTCTACATAATCGTTGGTTATTTTCAATGAATTTTTTACGTTATCAACTCTTAATGATAAAATTTTATTGTAGTCCGCACTATTAGAAAAGGAACTCGCTATATATTTTGATAAATTTTCTCCCATAGTTAAATTTGCTTGAATGGCTCTTCTAACAATAAATTCTAATCTATCTTGCGCCTCGAATAAATTTGATACATTAAACTCTTGAGTTGATGACCATATAACCTCATCTTCTTTAATATCTATCATTTCAATTGTTACTCTGAATTTATCATTGGAGGTGGTAATTCCTCCATCTAGAACATAACTGGCCCCCAAATTAGACAATATTTCATCAAGTGTAAGGTTTTGCTCCTTTGCAAACTGACTTTGCTTTCGAGGTAAAACCTTCAATAAAGTTGTTGGTGATAAACTACTAATCAAATGGTCAGATATGCCCTCTGCAATTGCGTCGAACTCCTTAAGGCCACTTTTATTTTGAAAAGGAGAAATCAATATGGTTTTACCTAAAACTTTCTCTCGCGATTGTTTTTGACCCAAATTTCCTTTTTGTGATTCAGTATCTCGCCCAGTAAAAAAAAACACTCCCACC
>CACIAQ010000015.1 GCA_902584635.1 uncultured Alphaproteobacteria bacterium | reverse complement strand
TACAATCAATTAAAATTATGTCCTGCGGTTTCGAGCTTTTGAGTATATCGGCACTCAGGTCAGGAGAATCTATGGTTTCAAATTTTTGGTTTCTTCTCCTCTTATGCGCATTAATTTTCTCTTGCATTTCCAAGTCATATGCAAGGCCGGTAGCTATGTAATACAATTTACCATGGGTATTTTTTTGTAAGCTCAGCGCTGATTGTTCTGCAAACCCAGATTTTCCAGAGTTGCTTCCCCCAAGTATCAGATATGTTTCAGACATAAATCTCAGTTCCTTATTATTCGTTGCAATTTGTAGACATCTAAAATCCATCCTTTATCAGAACGCAACGTATTTCTTGTTTTAATAATTTCTTTTCCAATTTTTGGAGCCTCGCCTTTAATAAGAGTTTGCTCTCTCATTCCGAGATATGCAGCCCACCAGATATAGATATTATTGTCTTTCAATAACGTGAATGAGCAATCTCCATCTAAAACAACGTAAATTGTTTCCGTTCCATCTGGCCATCCTCTTTCCTTTAGAAGCCGGCCTGTAGTAATCAAGACGGGTTTCCCGATTTCGTTAAAGGGAATTCCAAACGCAGAAACAAGCAACTGTATTGAAGAGAGACCAGGAATCAATTTGATGGAGGTATGGTGTAAAGTGCTTTTAACTCTTGAAGCAATTCTTTGGCTACTATCGTACAATGAAGGGTCCCCCCATATGGGAATTCCAACATTTATGTTTCTTCTTGCAGTGCTGGAAATATATTCATTAATTATGTCGACCCATGTTTGCGCGATATCATGATGCCAGTCTATAACTGAATTGATATATTTTTTATTGGTTAATTGCCGCTCCGGTATAATAAATTCCCTAAACTTCACACTATTAATTTTTATAAAAGATTTACAAATATTCTTTTTAAGGTCAGCAATCTCGGATTTTTCGTCTTTTTTCTTTCCGATTAGTATCAAATTACAACTCTCGATTGTCTTACCTGCTTCTTCTGTTACATGCTTTGCATCTCCGAAACCTAGTCCTACTAAATATAAGTTAATCTTCAAAGTAACGGTCCAAAAATTATTACTGCAGGATGATTGCTTTGAATATCCTTTAGGTAGATTAAAATCTCCTCAATTGTACCCTTTGTAATATTTTCCTCTTTTCTTGAAATGTCTTCCGCGATGAGGACTTTTGTTTTGATATCAAGACCATTTTCTAATAGAACCTGCGCTAGATTAGGGAAAGTTTTTTTTCCCATAAAGACTACGGTTGTACAATTTGGATCAATTAAGGATGCAATATTTAAGTCATCAGGAAGTTCACCATTGAAATCATGTCCAGTTATAAACTGCACACGTCTCGACATAACTCTTCGGGTTAACGGGATTTTTGCAGCTGCAGCCGCAGCCATTGCTGAAGATACTCCTGGGATTATCTCAAACTCTAACCCATTCTCATTTAATGCTGTAATTTCTTCCTCTAATCTTGAAAAAATACTACTATCACCCGACTTCAGCCGAACAATTTTTTTTCCTGTTCTACCATATTCTACAAGTAATCTAGATACTTGATTTTGCTTTGGTGATGCAAGCCCCGCTCTTTTCCCCACACTCAAGAGTGTGGCGCTTTTCTTTGCAAGATTTAGTATTTCGCCGGCGGATAAATCATCATAGAAAATAATATCCGCATCACTAATTCTTTTTACTGCTAGTAAAGTAAGAAGGTCTGGATTGCCGGGACCAGAACTGACAAAGCTAATAGTCATTGTTCGCTCCCAATAAGATGAAAAAATGTTCCAGTAGCATTAGAGTTTTTGGAGCCTAAAAGGCCTAACTCATTTTTGTAAGCATCCTGTACAAAGACTATAGGAGCATCATTTATTTCGACAACTGTCGTATAGTGAAACTCATGTCCAAGAACAGTGGAACCCTTTTTGATTCCAAAAAAAGGCTCAATAGCCTTGGCTTTTCGATATCCTAGATTGAGCTTGCGTTTTTCAAAAGAAGTAACCAAATCAAACATACCTATCATGTCATATGCCTGACCACTTTTTCCAATAATTTTTCTTCCCAAAACCATATAGCCACCACACTCTCCGTGCACTGGTCTTTTCTTACTAAAATCAATAAGTCCATTCTTAAAATTTTTGCATTCAGATAAGCTACCGAGGTAGAGTTCAGGGTATCCTCCTGGCAACCAGACCATGTCATCACTCTTTGAAGGTGGCTCATCGTTTAGCGGAGAGAAAAAGGAGATCTCAGCACCTTGCTTCTTCCATCCCTCAATCAAATGGGAATAAGTAAAAGTAAATGCATTATCTCTCGCAATAGCTATTCTCTGCGCGGGAGGAGTAATTTTTTGTAAAGTTGATATTGGAGGAAAGCTATTTCTTGCAGTACAAGCTATTGCTTCTAGGTCACAATTTTCTTGAATAAGTGTTCCAAGCTTAAAAATTAGTTGCTCCAAGTCAGATAAATCTTCTGCTTGGACCAGTCCTAAGTGCCTTTCGGGGATAGTTAGATCGTTAGATCGAGGGATAACCCCTAGGATTGGAACTTGTATTTTTGAAACTTCACTGACTACTAAAGCTTCGTGCCTTTTGCTTGATATATTATTTAGAATTACCCCTCCGATTGTTATGTCATGTCTAAATGAGTTGAAACCGGTAATCACAGCAGCTACAGATTGAGCCTGCTTTGCGCAGTCGACTACTAAAATTACTGGCCAATTTGTTATACTTGCTAGATCTGCGGTGGAACCATTTCCACCTGCACCCCTACTTATAACTCCATCAAATAATCCCATTGACCCTTCAGCAATACAGATATCCGAAGGGCCCACCATGCTTATCATATTAAGGATATCGCTAGATGCCATTGCCCATGTATCTAAGTTATATGAAGGACGATCTGCCGCAACACTTTGAAATTTTGAATCTATGTAGTCAGGACCACTCTTGAAAGGTTGTACAGATATTTTACGGGCAAAAGCGTTAATAAGGCCCAGAGTTACAGTCGTTTTTCCAGCTCCCGACGCCGGTGCTGAAATAATTATACCTTGCCTATTTATGATTTCTTCCAGTGGCATCTATTTCTCTAAATCTCCTATCATATGTTTCATCATACAATTTGCTTGCTGTAAAATTAGCGGTGTCTAAATGTGGACCAATAAGTATCAAAGCAGTTCTATCCATATATTCAGGTATCGCTTTTTCTATATTACTTAAATCTGAATGAATAATTTGTTCCTCTGGCCAAGATGCCTTCCACACAACTTTTACTGGGCAAGAACCGTTATAGAAAGGCTTTACTTTTTTGACCACTTTTGCAATATCATGAATTGATAGATGTATGGCAAGAATAGCGCCACTTTTAGCAAAATTTTCCAAAGTTTCATTTTCAGGCATCTTTGATGCCCTACCTTCGGTTCTAGTGAGAACTATAGATTGGGCTATTTGGGGCTTGGTTAGTTCCTGTTTTAAACTTGAAGCGGCAGCTGAAAAAGAAGTTACTCCTGGCGTCATGCTAAAAGGGATTTCTAATTTTATTAATTCACGTATTTGTTCATTCACTGCCGACCATATAGATAGATCACCAGAGTGAAGCCTGGCAATTTCATGACCCTCATTATGAAAGTTTTCTATTTTTTCAATAATTTGAGAAAGTGATAGGGGTGCTGTATTTATTTTTTTTGTTGAAGGGCCGCAATGGGATAATATTTCTTCTGGAATGATCGATCCCGCAAAAAAACAGATAGAGCATTTTTCCAAAAGTTTTTTTCCTTTAAGCGTTATGAGTTCGGGATCACCAGGACCTGCGCCTATGAAGTGTACTGTCAATTTAATCTCCATCCATTTCTGCGATTGCGATGGTAGCAAGCCTATCAGAAGAGATTTTCCGCTCACAAATAATTTTGGATGCGGTACCTCCTGCAGCAAGTGCTGCTGCTTCACAAAAACTGCCAACGTTTTTAAACTTCATACTGAAATGGGAAACAGTAGGTGTGATAATATTGTAAATAGCGTCTTCCTCAATCTGGATCAATTTTAAGCGGTTTGTACTGACAAATTTTAAAAAGACTGCATTCATTGCTTTTTCCTTTGAGGTAGCAACTGTAAAAGCTTTATACCTTTTAATATAACTTTCAAATAACTCGTTAAATGAAGTAATAGTAACTGTAGATTTAAAGCCAATTCCTGCAATCATATTTTTAAGCTCCATTGGATTATATTATATTGAGCTGACCAAATTGTTTTTCCCCCAATAGGTTTTGGCTTGGATATATTAATCTTTTTCAAATTACCGCCAAACTGCTTGTATTTTTTTAACAAAAGAGCCTGGGATTCAAGAGTGACAGCATTTATTACAAGTCGACTATTTTTACCAAGGGCTTTAATCACTTGGTAAATTAAATCTGAAGTTACTCCCCCACCTATAAAAACAGCATCTGGCGTTGGTAAATCTTTGGCTATCATTTCAATATTTCCATGTTTTACAGCTAATCTTTCTTGTAAGCCAAATTTTTTTCTATTAGCTTTGATTAAAGAAATACGATCACTCCTTCGTTCAATGGCAAAGGCTACGTTTTTAGGATGCCCCAAACACCATTCAATTGAGATTGAGCCAGAACCAGCTCCTATATCCCATAACACTTCACTTCCAAAAGATTTTAATTCTGAGAGAGTCAGAGCTCTTATATCTTTTTTAGTTATATTCCCATCAGTTTTGAAAGCATCATCATCCTGCCCTTGAAAATAACTGATGTCTGATGGAGGTTTTTTATATGTTATGCCCAATGCTAGTGGTTTTAAAGATTTGGATGCTTGTTTAAAATCAGATAATTTTGAGTCCGTAAGTTTTACTACTTTTTCCTCTGGGCAGCCAAGTCTCGACAACATAAAACTTTCTTTAACATTAACATTATATTTCTCTAATACAGAAAGAATCTGCGCTATTTGCCTAAACTCTCTGAGGAGAATTATTGCTTTCCCTGCTTCCGACAGTTTTGCAGGAAGTGTTTCTACTGGTTTTGCATGGAAGGCTAAGCAGTCAACAACGTTTATAGGCCAGCCTATTTTATTGGCAGCTAGAGAAAAAGTAGATGGCACAGGGTAAGAGCGCCATTCATTTTTCTTTAAGTTTTTAGTAAGGAGAGGTCCTACACCAAACCAAAAAGGATCTCCGGAAGCCAATACCACAGCCAGTTTATATTTATAACTGAATACTTCATCAATGCTAAATGGTGTAGGCCATGATTTACCTTTTGATTTAACCTCTGCAAGAGCCAATTGGCGAGCACTACCAAAAACGACGCTCGCCCTATTCAATAAATCAGTACTTGATTTATCAAGGCCATTTAGTCCATTCTCACCTATACCAATAATATGAAGCCAGGTTTTAGTCATGACAAAAATTCTTATAATAGGAGGCACTGCTGAGGCAAAAAATCTGCATTTTAGACTTCAAGAAAAGAAACTTTTTACAATACTCTCTTATGCAGGTCTTACTGAAAGCATTGATAAAGAGGTAAAAAATATTCGGATCGGTGGCTTTGGTGGCGCGATGGGAATGTCTGCGTTTGTTAAAGATGAAGGTATAACCCATATCCTTGATGCCTCTCATCCTTTTTCTAAAAATATTACAGTAAACTCTCTTCTCGCCGCGCAACTCACAAAAATTGAATATTTGGGTTTTGAACGTCCAAAGTGGCAGAGACAAAATGGCGACAAATGGAAGCTTGTGAGTGATATGAATAAAGCTATAAAGCTTATCGACGAAACTGACAGGGTTTTTGTAACAATCGGTAGTAAAGAAATACGTTTTCTGAATAGGAAGCCCAAACCATTTTATCTGATCAGAATGATTAACGAACCAGAAAACAAGATGCTTCTCGATAGATTTAAGCTTATTTTTGATCAAGGCCCGTTTACTTTCGAGCAAGAGCTGGAAATTATGAAAGAGTTTTCTATAAATAAACTTATTACAAAGAATTCTGGCTCCAATGCAGTAGTTGAGAAAATACATGCAGCTAGGGAACTTGCCATTGAAGTCATAATGATTGAAAGACCTACGTTGCCGAAAAGAAAGCTTTGTACTGATGAAAATCAAGTTGTTCAATTTTTTTCTACCCATGAATAACGTGGCGTATATATATAACCTGTGTTTCTAACCTTTTTAGTGCTAGATGACCCAATAATTACTAGAGTCTTCATTGATACAGAAGAAGCATCAGCTTCTGACAATGTAGTCTCAAAAATAGCCTCAGATTCAGTAGAAACTGAATTTGCATAAATGACAATCCGGTCACTTTTACAGTTTTTTCTTAGAACATCATAAATTTCTGAAAGCTGATTTTTACGAGATTTCGATCTTGGGTTGTAAAATGCTATTACAAAGTCCGCCTTTGCGGCTGCTATGACTCTTGATTTCAAAATATCCCACGATTTAAGATTATCAGACAAATTAATAACGCAAAAATCATGTCCTATAGGAGCGCCTAGTCTGGCGGATGCTGCTAAAAGAGCAGTAATTCCTGGCAGGACCACAATTGGTAAGTCATCTCTAGAAATATTTTTTTTATCTACAACTTCAAATATTGCTGAGGCCATTGCAAAAACTCCAGGATCTCCCGAAGAAACAACAACTACCTTTTTTCCTTGCAAAGCAAGATTAATAGAAAGTTCAGCTCTATCAATTTCCTCCCTATTATTGCTTGGGTGAAATGACTTGCCACTAGCATCCTTCACTCTCTCAAGGTACATAGAGTAACCCACAATGTCTGTTGAATCTTTTAATGCATCAGTTACTGCAGGTGTGACAAGTTCTGGTGCTCCTGGTCCTAAACCTACTATGGTTAAGCTTCCCTTCATTCGTAATGGTCCTCTGAAATTAGAATTATCGAGAAATATGGTGCTTCACTTTTAGTATATTTTCTTAGAGGAATAATTTTTTGTTCAGGCATAGTTGCTTTTTCAATTACTAATGCTTTATCGAGCTGATCCGTTTCTTCTAGTACAGATTTTACTTTTTCTAATTGGGTGCCCACTTTCATGATTACAACATTTTTGGAACTCTCAAGATGGCTCTTTAATTCTTCGCGACTTTGTATGCCCATTAGGATAGTTAGGGGTTGATCTCCCATTGCTATTGGTAACTTAGAATTGTTCCAAGCACCTGACATAGCAGTTATTCCAGGCACGAATTCTATATTCACATCTTTTTTCAAAAGTCTAAATAGATGAACAAATGATCCATAAAAAAGCGGATCACCTTCTGATATTACCACCACATTATCGTTCGATAAGAGTTTCTTTAGTTTATTGGCACAGTCTTCATAAAATCGATTAATTGAATGCTTATATTTATCAGATCGAAAATCGAGTTCGTTAGTTACAGGGTATTCCATAGCGTATTCAAAGGGCGCACTATTGGAAATTAATGTATCTATAATCGCTCTCGCTCTGCCCAACGTATTTTTTTTCCTAAAATATGCTATTTGTCTTGCATCTGATATTATTCTAGATGCCTTAACTGTCAGTAACTCAGGATCACCCGGCCCAACCCCGACACAATATATATTATACATTTTTATTCTTTCTCCTGTGCCAAGGCGTTAACAGCAGCTACTGCTACAGCACTTCCCCCTAACCGGCCTTTAACAACTAGACTGTTCAGCGTTTTTACGTCGATTAATGCTTGCTTAGACTCCGCCGCTCCAACAAAACCGACAGGACAACCAATTATGCCCGCAGGTTTCAAGGTTTTTCTCTTACCAAGAAATTCTAACAAGTAAAATAATGCAGTGGGAGCGTTACCAAAAACAATTAGAGAATCTTGTATGTAGTCTTCCCATAGATGAATTGCTGCAGCCGTTCTGGTATTCGATATTCGTTTTGCAATGTCTGGTACGGACTTATCATTCAAAGTACAGATGATTTCATTGTCCGCTGGTAGTCTCGCTTTTGTTATTCCCTCACTCACCATCCTCGTATCGCAAATAATCCGAGTTCCTCTCTCTAAAGCATCTCTTACTTTGCTAACAAAATCTGGTGTAAATTGAATATATTTTTCCAGCCCAATAAAACCAAGGGCATGTATCATCCTCACAGCAATTTTCTCTTCAAGTTTTGAAAAAGAAGAGAGGTCCGCTTCTTTTCGAATAATAGAAAAAGATTGCTCATAAATTTTGTCTGGGCTTCTTTCATATTCAAATGTCATTTATTCAATTCCATAGAAATTTTTGATGCTAAATGCCGAAATTTATTATCTTTTACGCTGACAGACTTTTCCCCTCCTGAACTGTTTATATGTATCGATGTCTGCTTTGAGAGACCACAATTTTTTAAACAACCACTTATGTGAATCTTTGCTTTATTCTTTCTATTTTTAAATCTTTCTTCAAGTATCGTAGTGACCACTTTTGCCACCTGACTGGTTTCCAAAATGCCTTGACTACAATAAGGTTTACCAGAGCAATAGCTCACGCTCAGATCGTGACCTGTATTTTTTGAGAGGAAACTTAAAGGTGGTTTTGTTTTGGCTGAATAAATAAAAAAAGATTTCCATGGAGTCACGGCTACTCCTTTAACATGCGAAGCTAATTCCCTTAGTTGGTAACTTGAAAATTTTCCTCCAGGTACCGTAATCATATATCCTCCAAAACAGGGACCGAGTCTCGGAGAAAAATTTTGTTTTCTTGGTTTAATGTCTGGAAAATAAACATCGTCTATCTCTCCAATTGAATTTATTAAATCTCTGCTTTTCAGTTGGTTCGAGACAGCCATTACATTACTTAAAATCATTTCTATTTTTTCAATTAATGTTTCTGGTTCTACAGCTATACCTCGATCTAAACCGTCAATTCTTAAAATTAAAATTTTTTCTTTGTTTGTCTCTATCCTGAGGTCTGCATTGGTTTCTTGCAGGCTGGCCACTTCTCCTAAGTCAACAGCAATACCGAATTTCTTATGGAGTTTGGGAATATTATTAAGATTATCTTCTAAAATACTTGCTATCTTTTGTGTTAGTTTTTTATTTTTCGTAGAAAAGGGACTGTAAATGATATTTGAAATATTCTCCTTTTTTTCAGCAGCATTAATAATACCGGCCTGATTGAGGAAATTTGATAGCTTTTCAAGATGTTTTTTTTGAAGACCTCTTACTGTGATGTTAGCTCGCGATGTCAATTCGATAAAGTTACTTCCAAAACTAGAAATTGCATCAGCAAGAATAGAGAGTTGTTTAGATGAGAGATATCCGTATTTTGGCCTGAAACGGATTAAGTAACCATCGTTAGATTTTATTGGTGAGTCAATAGTTGGGCATATTCCTAGGACCCTAGCCATTTTCAACCAGTCTTTCCTCATATCGAATAGAGTTATGAAAACTTTTCCATAGGCCTAAGTTTCTAAGTTCACTAAAAGTATTTTCTAAACCTTCAAGAGCATCTATATTTTCCTTTGCCATAAAGTCAGCAACTTTTGTATTGGCTAAAGTTGAGTTATATACCAATTCTATTAAGTGATTAGGCAAATATACTCCAGATTTGCCAAAATTAGACAAGTTGAATACTAGTTCTGTTATTTCAGCCGCGCCTCTGTAACCATGCTGCAACATTCCTGAAACCCACTTATCGTCAGAAAGCTTTCCCCTGATAATTCTTGCTAATTCTTGATTTGTTGTACGAACTTTTGGAATTCCATCGGATGAAATATCTAAATGGTATAGTTTAGGATTGGTTTTCTGAATACTAGCAACAGCTGCGTTAAAACCCCCTATGTGGTCGGCATAATCCTTTGCTGACAACAAATCACTTTCACATAAATCATGAGAGTGAATTAGTGCTTCAGTATCGGCTAACCTTTTCTTAAGACTTTCTGTATTTTGGTTAAATTTTCCATTCTTTTGATAAGCCCAAGCCGAGCTTTTAATCCATGCCTCGCCAATCAAAGCCGTGTGATCGGCTAGGGTTCCTTCAATTTTTTCTTTGATATTTACCCCAAAAGATCCAGGCTTAGGTGCAAAAATTCTGTCAGCCTTTTTCTTATAAGGGTTATCTTTCAATGTTTCATTTCTTTCATGAAGTTTATCGATTGCATCAAAAAATAATCTATTAAGCTCTGGAAAGATGTCTCTGAACAAACCTGACTGTCTGATAGTAATATCAATTCTCGGGCGACCCAGCTCTGCTAGTGATAGAATGCTAAAGCCAAGGATCCGAGCGTTATTTTTGTCCCAAATTGGTGTAAGGCCAGCCAAAGCAAGTGCCATTGAGTACTCTTGTCCTCCCGTTCGCATGGATGCTGATCCCCAAAGATCAATGGTTAAATTTTTTGGATAATCTCCATTGTCTTGCAAATATTGTCTTACAAATTCATCTGCCATTTCTTTACCATTTTGGAAAGCTATTTTTGTGGGTATTGACCTAGGGTCTACAGCATATATATTCCTGCCTGTAGGTTTAATATCAGTACGGTTCCTATATGGCGATCCCGATGGTCCACTGTTAATTCTTTTTCCCTCTAGGCATCGGAGTAAGCCATTCAGTTCGGATGCTCCACAATCTCCTTTGCCAAATATATGAAGACCACTTGAAAATTGGGATTCCTTTAAATCACAAACAAAAGAGTCTATTCTTGTTAACCATTCACTATCTGATGTTATGGGATCAACTGATAGCTCTTTATCTAATTTTATTTTCTTAGCCTCATTAATTATTTTCTTTTCAATATGCTCTTTCCTTACTTGATCGAGATCACCGCTCGTAGAATATTCATCTAATAGAAATTCAAGATCTCTCAATTCATTTGGAAGATCCATAGTCTGAATCTTTGGAGGCATGTGCCCCACAGTTAGAGCCCCCAATCTTCTTTTTGCCTGCGATGCTTCTCCTGGATCATTAACAATAAACGGGTAAATAAAAGGTATGTCGTTTACGAGTAACTCGGGCCAGCACTCATTGGAAAGACCTACTGTTTTCCCTGGCAGCCATTCGAGACTTCCATGCGTTCCCATGTGAAGAAATGCGTCAATATTTTGCATCTGCAACCAGAGATACATTGCCACATAGCTGTGACAAGGTATTTTTTCAAGATCGTGATAATCGGCTTTTTTATCCTCTAGTAAACCTCTTGAGGGTTGCACCAGCACAAAAAAATTATTGTCTTTATAACCCTGAAGAACAAACTTGTCCTTTTCAAAAAAAGCATCTTCTTCGAAACCACCCCATATTTTAAATAATTTAGTTTTAGGTTTTAGTGGAATGAGATTTAGCAGTCTTTCGTATAACTTGATGGGGATCTCTAACCTAGAGCTTTTTAACTTTTCAAAAAATTTATCAGGGTCAGAGAATTTAAATCCATTATCCCCCAGAAAACCTAAAATATGCTTTGTTGATTTAATTGTGTCTAGTCCAAGCGCATGAGCTAATTGAAAGTCACGACCCGGGTATGAAGATAATACAATGGCTATTCTTTTCTCTTCATTGTTTTTAGATCCAAGAGCATGCCACTTATCAACTTTATTTATTATCTTTTTAGAAAAAGTTTTCTCGACTTTATGCTTTGAGATTGGAAACTGTAATGCAGTGTCCATAGCGTGTTCAGATTTAAAACTTATAATCCCTCCATTTATGCGCCCATCTACCTCTGGTATAGCAACGTGCATAGCCAAATCAGAGGAATTTAAGCCAATTGGACTCCGTCTCCAAGATTCTTTCTTAGAGGTAGATAAAATTATTTGAAAAACAGGCACACCCACATGATCTAATGGAGATTTGCCAGTTTCGCGACTTTTTGCTGAAAAGGCTGTAGCATTCAGTATCGCGATAGGCGATATTTTCGATAACATCGACTCTATCCACTTGGCGGTCGATTTGATTTTAAGTGAATTTACAAAAATACTTATGCATTTTATGTCTCTCTTTTTAAAATCTTTAAATAATTGGTCTATGGGTTCGAGGTCAGCAGCCATCAGGTATGATCTATAAAATATAATACAGACAGTAGGTTTAGCGTTGGTGCTCACGGTAAAATTTTCTAGAATACCTTTTTTATAGCAATAAAAACCATGAGATTTTACTTTGTTGAATTCCGTAACGGCTGGGAAGTGAAGTGATGCAGCAAGTGCCATTTGAGCTAATACCGCTTGGGCAGATAGTTCTCCGCCGTCATCACAGAGACTTTTTAAGTTTTCTAATGTTGACTTTGGCAAATTTGAATACGAGTCCAAAACCTTATCTTCTCTCCCATCGGCTGGTATTACAGCCAAGGGTATCTTTTTCTTAATTGATATGCTCTTTAAATAATTTAATCCGTATGGCCAATATTGCTCACCTCCAATAAGTCTTACAAGAATTCCTTTAGATTTGGAGACTGTTTTGTCAATGTAGGTATCAATAGATAAATTATGAGTTAGTTGTTTTATATTTGCTAGTCTTAGTGTTGGAACAGACTCTCTACCAAAGTCCATTAAAGTTTTTTTCCATGCATTCGCGAACGCATTTAAATCACTATCTGAAAAAGACAAAATAACCAGATCAGCAGGTTCCTGGTTTAAGTCGATCGGAACACTGGTGTTATCTAAATAGTGATCTTCATTAAAAATGATATGCATATTAATTCAGACTTGAGTGGAAATAGGCTGAGATCACGTCTTGATCGATCCTCCCTTTTTCACCTATAAAAACTAAGTTCCTAGTATTTTCTATAGGAATTTTAGTGTCTGTAAAATTTACTGATAATCTTTTACCAACACCCTGAACAAGTAAATATAATGGCTTGCTTTCAACTCGCAAAAAACCTTTAATTCTCAATATGTCATTTTCCCGTATGAGTGTTTCTAAAACTATTTTAAATTTATCTACATCTAGGATTTTTGGCACAGTGATGCTAAATGTGTCAAAATCATCGTGCTCATGATCATCAAAGCCATCATGATGAGATCGTCTATTATCTAAATCAGTCTCTGCTGCTGCATTTACGCCTAAAATCACATCAGCCCCAATGTTTCCATTTTGAACTTCTAAAATTGGAACATTTCGTTCCATTTCCTTAATTATGATATTTCTGGCGTCTGAAATGTTTTTCACAAGGTCTGGCTTTGTTAGTAGCACAACATCTGAGCAGTTTATTTGATCCTCAAATACTTCGGAGAGAGGTGTTTCATGTTCAACGTAAGTTTGATTTTGTTTTTCTTCAAGTTCAGTAGACATTTGAGGAGCAAATATACCATTAACAACTGCCTCTGCATCTACAACGGCTAAAACGCTGTCAACCGTTAAGCGGCTTCGAATTTCCGGCCACTCAAAAGCTTTCAATAAAGGTTTGGGAAGGGCGAGACCTGACGTTTCAATCAATATATGTTCCGGAAGATATTGGCCCTTCAAAAGGGATTTCATAGTGGGAATAAAGTCGTCAGCCACTGTACAACATATACATCCGTTTGCTAATTCGAGAATATTTTCTTCTGGGCAGGTTTCATCTGAACATTGTTTTACTATTTCTCCATCAACACCTAAATCACCGAACTCATTTATTATAACGGCCAGCTTTTTCGATTTGTTCCTAAGAATTAAATTTCGAATTAATGTAGTTTTTCCAGCTCCCAAAAAACCGGTTAAAATTGTGACAGGAATTTTTTCTAAACTACTCATCTTCAAATATCATGTAGTTTTCTGGTGGAACCCTAGCTAGCGATTTTTTTTTAAATGCTGCAGGGCGTTCTGAGAACCGGATTTTACCATCTTTTGTTTTTTTATATAATGTAAATCCAGATAAAATATCAGCTTCGTCTTGATCAGGAGTTAAGTTGCCAATTACATAAGTCCATTTACGTTTATTTGTCAGACTCAGAGTGCAACCATTAGAGCATCCTGCTAAACATTTAACCGGTTTTATATTCATCTTACTGTTCAACCGTTTTAGGTTGTCATAGAGTATCTTTCCAGGACGTTGTTCAACAGCTTCACCATTCTTTTTGCATGTAATGCAAACATATAAAATATCATCAGACTCCAATTATTCCTCCTTATTGGAAAACGGGATCAAAAAAACAATATCTCACTGTTTTCAGACACGAATATCCCGTTCGCTCTTCTTTTTTTTACTGGCAGGTCTCCCGGCTATTAAAGGTAAAGCAAAGCTTTATGAATACCAACTTCCCAAGATTATTTCTCAGTGTTAATATTCTCTTTTATTTACGGTCGCGGGTACGGCTACGATTTGCTTTTTAGTCTTTTTCGTATTCCCATTTAACCAAAAAAAAGGACCAGTTATTTACTAGTTGAGCAGTAAATATATGCACTTGTCAAGAGGATAAAAAAATGTCTGAAAACGAAAAACATAGTGAAAAAATGAAAAGGCTGAAGACGTCGAAACAAAAAATTTTCGCAAAAAAAACGGTAAAAAAAGGCCTAATAATTGTTCATACTGGAACAGGCAAGGGAAAGAGTACGGCTGCCTTTGGCATGGTTTTTAGAGGTATAGCACATGGTATGCCATGTGCAGTTGTTCAGTTTATTAAGGGCGCTATGGCAACAGGTGAGCGTGACCTGATCCAAAAGTACTTTCATGAACTTTGTGAATTCCATACTCTTGGAGATGGATTTACTTGGGATACCCAAGATAAAGAAAAAGATATTGCATCTGCAAAAAAGGCATGGGGTAAAGCCAAGGAACTCATTCTGGATAAGGAAAAAAAGATAATTCTACTTGATGAAATTAATATAGCGCTCAGGTATGGTTACATCGAAATCGATGATGTAGTCACTTTTTTACTAGAAAAAAAACCTGATATGTCTCACGTAATACTCACGGGACGAAATGCTAATGAGAAATTAATCAATATTGCAGACCTGGTGACAGATATGAACTTGGTTAAGCACCACTTTCGAAATGGCGTAATGAGCCAAGCAGGTATAGAATTTTAACTATGGGAAAAGCGCTGATGATTCAGGGGTGTGGTTCCAATGTTGGTAAATCACTTTTAGTAGCTGGGCTGATCAGAGCGGCTAAGAAACGAGGCCTGCGTGTTGCTCCTTTTAAACCGCAAAATATGTCAAACAATGCTGCTATAACGGTGGACGGGGGAGAAGCCGGCAGAGCACAATCATTCCAAGCTTATGCAGCGGGTATTGGTTTCCATTCCGACATGAATCCAGTTCTATTAAAACCAGAAAGCATGATCGGGTCTCAAGTTATTTTGAATGGGAAAAAATATAAATCACTAAAAGCACGAGAGTATTATTCTCATAAAGATAAATTTATAGGGATAGCTATAAAGAGTTTTATGAATTTGATTAATGACTATGATCTGGTCATTGCAGAAGGCGCAGGTAGTTTAGCAGAAGTTAATCTCAGAAAGGCTGATATTGCAAATATGGGATTTGCTTCAGTTTTGAATGTCCCAGTAATAGTAGCAGCAGATATTGAAAGAGGTGGGGTTATTGCTCAGCTTATAGGTACAAAAGAAGTCCTTGACCAAAACGACATAAACTTAATTGAAGGGTTCATTATAAATAAGTTTCGTGGAGACAAAAGTTTGTTTGATGATGGGGTTGCCTTCATTGAAAAGAAAACAGATTGGAGGAGTTTTGGGGTTATGCCCTTCTTTGATAAAGCAAAATTATTTCCAGCAGAGGATAGTCAAGATCTCAAGAATAGTTTCGGCACCGGTAAGTGTATAATTTCGGTCTTAAAGCTATCTGGTATTGCAAACTTTGATGATTTTGATCCTCTCAAAATCGATAATCGATTAAAATTACAATTTGTCGAACCTGGCAATCCTATACCAGCAGATACGAACTTGATTATAATACCAGGAACAAAGTCAACCATAGCAGACCTTAAATTTCTTAAATGCCAAGGCTGGGATATCGATATTAAGGCACATTACAGAAGAGGAGGTTTTATCTTGGGAATTTGCGGGGGTTACCAAATTTTAGGTGATGAAATTATAGATGATCAAGGATACGACGGTACTCCATCGAAAGCAAAAGGCCTTGGCCTCCTAAACGTTAAAACAAAAATGGGGAAAGAAAAGAATCTTGGAAAAAAAGAATTTATCAGCACTATAAATGGGAAAAAAATTTCTGGTTATGAAATACATTTGGGTTTTACTTCTGGAAGTGATTGTAATAATCCCTTCGCCACCTTAAGCAACAAAAAAGATGGTGCAATATCGTCCAATGGGCTAGTTATGGGTACCTATCTTCATGGCTTATTTTTTTCTGACGAATTTAGAAATAAATTTGTAGCTAAATTAAGTTCAGAAGAGAAAAAAGAAGACGTCTCTTTCCATGACACTATTGATTTTATTTTAGAGGAATTTGTAAAGGTAATAGAGGATAATCTTGATGTTGATTCAATATTATCTGTCGCCAGACATATCTAATTATTTATTGAGCGCCTGTCTAACTCTTGTCCATTCATACTTTGAAGTTGGAATACCAAGTCTTACCCAGGTTTCAGAATAATCAAAAGTTCGAATCCATATATTATGAGCTGCAAATTGCTTTTCAACTTCAAGACTACTAGAAGTGGCGTACGTATGAAATAAATTTGTTTTTCCGATTAATTTCCAATTTTTTGTATTACAAGCTTTGTGCAAAACATTACTCCCTTCAAGCAATATCTTTTCCATTTGAGATATCCAAGTTTTGTCATTGAGAGCAATTATGCCGATTTCGGCCGCTATGCTAGAAACCGGCCAAGGACCTAGCATTCCTCTTACTGATTTAATAAAATCAGAGGGGCCTGATACAAACCCAAGTCTTACGCCTGCTAAGCCGAAGAATTTTCCCAGTGAGTTAATTTGTATTACATTATTGAACTTTTGAATTCTTCTCGAAGAGAACATTTTAAAGCTTTCGTCAATGATCAAAATTCTTACTTTTTTTGACAAATCGTCAAGTATCTCTTCGGCAATCACTTTTCCTGTAGGATTATTAGGATTAACTACAATAGCAATATCACTAGAAGATAGTTTTGAAACCTCAGACACTGTCTCGGCTTTAATTCTGGAACCTTTGAAAGCTTTTTCATACTCATTATATGTTGGCCCAAGTATAGCTACTGAATTATAATTTTTTAAGCATATAGGTAAGAGGCTAATAATTTGTTGAGCCCCCTGAACAGCTGCGGTATCTTTGCTTTCAGCAACCTTATATGCTCTCGATGCAGCTTTCTCTAAACCCATCAAAAGTGTATTACTTGGTAAGTCTCTTAACTCGACCTTTACGCTTTCCTGCCATGGATAGGAGGTTCTATTTATACCAGTAGAGAGGTCTATCCAATCTGCTCTTTGCCCTCCATACTTTTTTATGGCCAGGTCAATATCACCTCCGTGTTGTATATTTAGATCCTTATTACCCATTCATGAACCAAAAATTGAGAGCAAAGAGTATTACGTATATTTCAATAATAATATAAATATAATATCTAAGAGCTGTTGAGAGGGTTTCTTTGTTAGGTAAAGGGTACTCAACGTTGATAGTAGGCTGTTCGATAAGTATGCCTTTTGATAGCTTAGGCCCAAGAAGAGATATCCCAAGAATGTACGCGAACGTTGCTTGTGGCCATCCAGCATTTGGAGAACTGCTTGCTTTCGCATTCTTTAAAGAAAATAAAAATGTTTTAATTGGTTTAAGAGTAAGAACACAAAAAAGAATAGAAGACAATCTCGCTGGCACCCAATTTACAAAGTCATCCACGTTAGCGCTAAACCAGCCAAAGTTTAAGAACTGATCGTTCTTATACCCTACCATACTGTCCAACGTATTTATCGCTTTATAAAAAACTATTCCAGGAAGTCCAAGCAGAAATGCCCAAAATAAAGGAGCAATTACTCCATCAGACGTGTTCTCAGATAAGCTTTCGATGGCGCCACCACATATAGTATGCTCATCGGAATTCGTTAAGTCTCTACCAACTATCTTTGAGAGTGCTGCCCGAGAAGCAATTAAGTCTTTTTTGTCAAGCGCATCAGCGACATCTTTAACATGTGTGTAGAGAGATTTAGTTGCTAAAAATGGCCAAATTAATAATGCTTGGATAACAAAACCATAATTAAAATTTAGAAGTATGTGCTCTATCAAAAAAGCTATCGCTGTTATTGGGAACACGGTTAGAAAAAAAGTTAAAGTCCCAAGCAGTTTAAGTGATTTTTTCGAGTATTCTCTCTTATTTAGTAAGTGTTCAAAATACGATATTACTTTACCAATCCAAGTAACCGGGTGCCCAATATTCTCGTAAACTTTTTCTGGCCACCCTATTACAATATCAAGGGTTAGGGCTATTAAGAGTATTAAGGGGACCATAAAATAAATTTCAGAGTACATGGTAATAATCAGTTGTCTTTGCCTTTAAATTTTTATATCCAGACTACAGTCGTTTTAACATATCCGTATTGAGTTTTTATGAAAAAATTAGAATTAGTCCACACTATAGATGATATTTTTAATTTAGTAGATAGCGCACCAACATGGTCCAAAGAATTAAAAGAAAAAGCTGTTGAAAGACAAAAGAATTTGTTGAAACCAGCCAATTCCCTAGGTCAGCTTGAAGACATAGCAGTTTTTTTGTCATCTTGGGGCAAAAAGACTATGAAAGACATGGAGAAAATATCCACTATTGTATTTGCTGGTAATCATGGTGTGTGTAGACAATCAATAAACCCATTTCCCCAAGAAGTTACTTTTCAGATGGTAGAAACGTTTAAATTGGGAAAAGCAGCAATAAATAAGATATGTGAGTCAAACGAAATCAATCTAGAGGTTATCCCGATCGATCTAGAAAAACCAACGGCTGATATATCCATTGGACGTGCCATGGATGAAACGGAGTTTATTGAGTCCTTTAACATAGGGTTGCGCACAGTTTCAGAGAATATGGATCTAATAACATTGGGAGAAATGGGAATTGGTAATACAACAATTGCATCAGCATTATGTTATTATTTTTTTAATAACGATGTAAGTTCATGGGTAGGACCAGGAACTGGCTCTAACCAAGATCAGGTGATACATAAGGGCAAAATAATTGAAAGAGCAGTAAAGACAAATCGGCCTGGTATTGTAAGACCTCTCGATGCAGGAGTATCCCTAGGCGGTAGAGAACAAGCAGCGATTTGTGGAGCTGTTGTAGCGGCGAAGCATTATTCGGTGCCAGTAATTTTAGATGGTTTTATTTGTACTGCAGCGGTACTACCGATTTTCTTCGAAAGGAAGGATATCCTTGATCATTGTTTATTTGGGCACTGCTCAAAGGAACCAGGGCATCAGTTGCTACTAAAGATGTTAAACAAAAAGCCTATTTTGCGTCTAGATATGGCCTTAGGGGAGGGGTCCGGTGCTGCCTTAGCTACTTCCATAGTAAAAGCGGCTTTCAAGTGTCATGTAGAAATGGCCACGTTTGAAGATGCAGGAGTTTCTGGAAAACAATAAGCTATGATTTCCAGCTGGTTATCCTTTGCATAATATTATCCCCAAGAAAAATTTGATGATAAGCAACGCCAATGAGATGGGTTATTATAAAGAGGTATAATATATTAACTAGAATTTTGTGAGCTATACTCAGATCGATATTGACAGTTGAAAAGGCTAATAGACCGGTAATAGGAATAGCAAAAAGAATGAAGTAAATCCCCAAATGCACAAAAGTTGATAAAAATTTCAATAGAGCATTTGTTTTTTTTGTGGGAATAGGGACACCAAATTTTATTCTTAGAAAAATTCTAATAGCCATAAGTAAAAATATAAATACGCCTCCTAATATATGAAATTGACTATTGCTTGTATTTCCATTGTTGGTGATGGTCTCATTACGAAGTGCTAAAAATTCTAGGGCAATTTTATCACCAGTGATCATTTGTAACAGTATGACAAAGACGACTATCCAATGTATGAGGATGTGAAATTTATTGTAATGGGTTGGAACAATTAAACTTTTACTTGCAAACATCATGTCCCACAGAAAGTTTGATGCACAACTTGGCTAGCTATTGGTGGTTTATAGAATTCTTCATGATTTTCCTTAATTTCGAAAGGCCTAGTTAATAAATCACATAGAATCTCAAAATCACAAAAGTCACCCTTCGTGGCTTTCCCAATAGCCTTCTCTACCAGATGGTTTCTCATAATAAATTCAGGGTTACTAGAACTTAACAATTTAATTGCTCTTGTTTTACTCTCGCTATTTTCCTGTAATAATGTTCTCCAATTGCCTAACCATTGACTAGCAGCGTACTGTTTGTCCTCATCTGAATTTCTAAAATTATTAAAGAAAATAGTGTCGTCTTCTTTAATTAGGGTTGCTTTGAGTGATTTGAAAGTCCCTGTAAAATCTGCTTTACCAGCCTCCATTAAATTCAGTAACTCGGAATAAAGCGAGCTTGTTTTTTTTGAGTTATTTTTAAACCCCAATTTGCGTGATGATAAAAGACCTAAAGAATTGTTGAAATTTTTATCAAAATCAAAAAGAATTTCTTCAACTACTTTTATTGCGTCTGACGTATTCTTTGAAATTAAAAATAAAATGGTTTCTGCCAACCTGCTTAGGTTCCATGGAGCTACGCGTGATTGGTTAGAGAAAGCGTATCTTCCATACTGGTCTATTGAGCTAAAAACTTTATTTGCTTCATAAGAGTCCATAAACGCACATGGCCCATAATCGATTGTCTCGCAAGATATGGAGGTATTATCTGTATTCATTACACCGTGAATAAAACCAACTGAGTTCCATTGAGCCACTAAGCTAGCTTGACCTTTAACTATTCTCTCAAAAAATAATTTATATTTTTCCTTGTTGTCAGAGAGGTCTGGATGGCTTCTTTCAATCATAAAATCGGCCAACTTTCTTATATGGTCCTTCTGATTTCTTATTGCAAAAAACTCAAATGTACCAACTCTAACATGGCTTGTTGCAACCCTTGCAAGCATCGCTCCAGGAGAAACCTCTGCTCTAACAACCTTTTCCCCGGTTAATAAAACAGCTAAAGACCTAGTGGTAGGAACTCCCAAATGGTGCATACTCTCTGAAATGAGGTACTCTCTAATAACAGGTCCTATTCCCGCTCTACCATCTCCTCCTCGAGAGAAGTATGTTTTTCCACTTCCTTTTAGTTGTATGTCTCGCCTTACACCATCTTGACAAATTTTGTCTCCCAGTAGAACTGCGCGGCCATCACCTAATTGTGGCACCAAATGTCCGAATTGATGCCCTGCGTATGCTAGAGAAATAGAATTAGGAAGCGTTTTGGAATTTTTCCCACTTAGAAATCTAAGGCCAGATTGACTTTTTAAAAAACCAATATCGATGTTAAGCAAGTCCGCTAATTGTTCGTTAATCGTAACCACATTGACATCAGGCATAGCCTCTGCCTCTGTATACCTGAAAAACTCTTGAGGCAGAGATGTGTATGTATTCTCCAAATTAATGGAATTCATTATTAAATCTTCGTTCGGTTAATTCCCGTGTTTGTTTAGGCTACTCCTAAACTTTTCAATGATCTCATCAATATGTTTATGTTCAGAAATGAACATTGGAGCTACAATTCCTGAGTCACCAGTAAATTTGACGTGTAGACCCTCCCAGAACAACTCTTTTTGGAATTTTGTTCCTCTTTTTCCTGGGTGCCCGTCGGCATGAAGCTCTACTCCGCCCATCATCCCAATTCCTCTCACATCTTTTACTAGTGGATGATCGCAGAGTGAAAAAAGAGCATCAAGAAAATAACGAGACATTTCATTAGCTCTGTTAAATAAATCTTCCTCCTCATATATTTCAAGTGATGCCAAACCTGCTGCACATGAACCTGGGTGACCAGAATAAGTATATCCGTGAAAAAACTCAATAGTATCTGGGTTAGAGTTATCTGTAACAGTTTCATAAATATGGTCTTTGACACATACTGCCCCCATTGGCATCGAACCATTTGTAATTGCTTTTGCCATTGTCATAATGTCTGGCGTTACATCAAATTTTTGTGAAGCAAAAGGAGTTCCCATTCGACCAAAGCCAGTTATTACCTCGTCAAAAACAAGTAAAATCCCATGTTCGTCACATATTTCTCTTAGTCGTTCAAGGTAACCCTCTGGGGGTACTAAAGTTCCTGTCGACCCTGCAACTGGCTCAACGAAACAAGCGGCGATAGTATTGCCCCCATAAGCTTGTGCAAACCTTTCTAGGTCATTAGCTAGTTCAACACCATTTTTAGGTTGCCCTTTAACTTTAAGCTCTTCTCCGGTCCATGTATGTCGCATTAACACAACGTTCGGCATAACTACGGGAAAGGTTCTTCGATTATTAACCATTCCGGATAAAGATACTCCGCCAATATTGACCCCATGATAAGCTCTTTCTCTACTTACAAAACGATGCCTATTTTGACCGGTAGCAGAGTTATAGGACATTATTATTTTTAATGCTGTATCTATAGCTTCAGAACCTGAATTTACAAAAAATACATGGTTCATTTCTTCTGGAGTAAGTTCCGAGACTTTATCTGCTAATTCGAAACTGGCTGGATGGCCCATACCAAAAGGAGATGTGTAGGTGTTCTTCTTCAGCTGATTGTGAACTGCTTCAATAATTTTTGGATGACAGTGTCCAGCAGGAGAACAAAATAAGCCAGAAGAACCATCAATGATTTTTGTATTCTTATGGCTAGTCATATATACACCTGAGGCTTCTGTAATAAGTCTTGGGTCTATCTTAAAGCCTCTGTTATCGGTAAACGGCATCCAATGATTTTCTAATGAATTCTTAATAATGTTGTTGGCCATTTGTCTAAATCCTATTATTTGACGTTAAAAAATGGTGGTAATGAAAAACTTCCCCCAAAACACTGTATTTTTTCAAACACAATACTATAATTAAAGTATCAAAATCCTAAAAAGTCAAAAGGGAATCTCTATGAAAGACACTATCGAAGTAAAAGAAAAAAAATACAGGGACGCTTTTTTTAATTGGGCCGACCCATTTCTGATATCCGATCAACTTTCAGAAGAGGAAAGGATGATTAGTGAAACAGCTGCCTCCTTTGCTAATAAAGAACTTAGCGTGCGAATCGAAAAAGCTTATAACGAAGAAATTATAGACGAGGGTATTTTCAAACTCATGGGCGACACCGGATTGCTAGGGTGTACAATACCGGAGGAATTTGGGGGGCTAGGAGCTAATTACGTTTCCTATGGATTAATAACAAGAGAAATAGAGAAAGTGGATTCAGGTTACAGGTCTATGATGTCAGTTCAATCATCTCTAGTAATGTATCCTATATCTAAATTTGGATCCCAATCACAAAAAGAAAAATACCTTCCAAAATTGGCATCTGGTGAAAGTGTTGGCTGCTTTGGGCTCACAGAAGCAAACTCTGGTTCTGACCCAGCTTCTATGACAACAAAAGCAAAAAAAGTAGCCAGTGGATTTGAGTTGAATGGTTCAAAAATGTGGATCTCAAATGCTCCTATAGCAGATGTTTTCGTTATTTGGGCAAAGTCGGAATTTCATGAAAATAAAATTAAAGGCTTTATATTAGAAAAGAATTTCGTTGGACTGGAAACGAAAAAAATACCTGGGAAATTAAGCTTGCGTGCTTCTGTTACTGGTGAAATAAGTTTTAATAATGTCTTTGTTCCTGAAGAAAATATTTTAGAGGATGTTGAAGGTTTGAAAGGACCCTTCAGTTGTTTAAACATGGCGAGATATGGCATAGCCTGGGGAGCCATGGGCGCTGCGGAATTTTGCTGGCATGCAGCTAGAGATTACGGTCTGTCAAGAAAGCAATTTAATAAGCCTTTAGCCGGGACTCAATTATTTCAAAAAAAATTGGCTGATATGCAAACGGAGATCTCGTTAGGTATACTGGGAGCGCTCAGGCTAGGCAGACTGATAGATGAGGGTCGCGGTGCACCAGAAGCAATTAGCCTGATGAAAAGAAACAATTGTGGTAAAGCACTGGACATCGCTCGTCAAGCAAGAGATATGCATGGAGGGAACGGTATATCCTCTGAGTACAGTGTAATGCGCCACGCGCAAAATTTAGAGACGGTTAACACTTACGAGGGTACACACGATATACATGCTCTCATTTTAGGTAGAGCTCAAACAGGTATTCAAGCCTTTTTCTAATTATGTTCGTAGTCTGTAGCCCGTTTTGAAAATTATGGCAATAACTGCTAAACAGATCGCCTTAAATGACAATATGGCTACTATAGATAGGGCTATAGGTATTTCAGATGCACCAAAAAAACTCCATCTAAAACCGCTTATAAGATAAAAAACAGGGTTAAGTAATGATACCTTTTGCCAAAACTCAGGCAACATATCAATGGAGTAAAAACTTCCTCCGAGAAATACCAATGGGGTTACAAGTAGAGTGGGTATAATACTCAATTTCTCCCAGTTTTGTGCCCAGATACCAATTATAAATCCGAAAAGAGAAAAGGTGATTGCTGTCAAAATTATAAAAATAGCCATTACTAAAGGATATTTTATATCATGGGTAACAAATAGATTAGACGTAAGAAAGATCATCAAGCCAATTATCGTCGACTTTGAAGCAGCGGCACCAACATAGCCAACAGTGGCTTCCAAAGAAGAGACAGGTGCTGATAGGACTTCGAAAATCGAGCCAACAAATTTGGGAAAATAAATTCCGAAGGCGGCGTTGTTGATACTTTCAGTCATCAGATAAAGCATTATTAATCCGGGTACTATGAATGAGCCATATGAGACGCCATTAATGGTTTCAATTTTTGATCCAATCGCGGCGCCAAAGACCACAAAATAGAGGGAAGTAGTGATTATCGGAGCTACCAAGCTCTGAAATATAGTCCGACTAAAGCGCGCCATCTCAAATTTGTAAATTGTTATTGCGGCTTGAATGTTCATTGTGATTCAACCAAATCCAAAAATATATCCTCTAATGAATTGTCCACCGTATTAATTTCAGTAAAAACGATACCATTCTGCGAAAGCAAATTCACGATGGATTGTAATTCATTAGAGGTATTGTTGATGCCAACGAGCTTAAGCGCCATACCATTCTCTGTAAGTGAAATCTTATTATTTTTTTTTATAAAAGAAAGGTTCTTAAGCTTTTTACTCAATCTTATAAAAGTAGTTTTTTTACTAAATTCACTCATAAGAGCAGTTTTTTCTTTAACGAGAATAATTTCGCCTGAAGTAATAATGCCAACTCTGTCAGCCAACTGTTCTGCTTCTTCGATATAGTGTGTTGTAAGAATGATAGTAACGCCCATTTTTTTTTGATCTTCTATGAGCTTCCAGATATCTCTTCTTAATGACACATCAACACCTGCAGTAGGCTCATCCAAAAAAAGGATTTTGGGTTCATGAGCCAAAGCTTTAGCTATAAGGAGACGTCTTTTCATTCCCCCCGACAGTCCAAAAATCTGCTCATCTCTCTTATCGAAGAGTGACAAGGTTTTTAAGATTTTATCAATATGATCTCGGTTTTCTTTTAATCCAAAGAGCCCTCTCGAAAATTGACATGAGTTATAAACACTTTCAAATCCATCCAAAGGTAACTCTTGAGGAACTAACCCTATTTGATTTCTGGTCTCTTTGTAGTGAGATAAAGTATCGAAATCTTCAACTTTGATATTCCCACTTGATTGCCTACACAAGCCACATATAGCTGATATCAATGTTGTCTTGCCAGCACCGTTTGGCCCCAATAAAGCGAAGATTTCACCCTTTTTGATTTCAAGGGAAACATTATTTAAAGCTTTATGCCTTCCAAATACTTTTGAGACATTCTCAATTGAAATTTGACTTTTCATAACTTACATAGGCATTGGAGTTTTTTTATAAAGCTTGTTAATTTCTGCTAACGCATCGTCATTAAGATATATGTCTTTACCTTTTAAAATCAACTTTAGTTGATCTACGTTTGATGCACCAAATATTACGGATCCCATAAATGGTCTTGATCTACAAAAGCTTAAAGCTAAGTGAACGGGATCTAATTCAATACTCTCAGATAATCTGATATATTCTTCTATAGCTCTGGTAGAATTTGGCGTGAACCGTCCAAACATATCAGGGATTCTCGATAGTCTTGAGTTTTCGGGTACTTGACTATTAAGATACTTTCCTGTGATCATTCCGCCAACCAACGGCGAATAGGCTAGCAACTTAACATTTTCGTGAAAACATGTTTCGGCTAAGTCCGTATCAAATATTCGACAAAGTAAGCTATATTCATTCTGTATTGACGCAATTGAGAAATCATTATATTTTTTCGCCTCGTTGGCGAACTGCACTGTTCCCCAGGCTGTCTCGTTAGATAATCCAATATATCTAATTTTTCCTTCTTTTTTGAGATCATATAATTCCTTAACGACTTGCTTAATATTTTCTCGTTCTACACTGCTTTCCTGATTGGTAGGGTCGTAGTTCCAATACTGTCTAAAATGATAACTGCCTCTGTTTGGCCAATGTAATTGATATAGGTCAATATAGTCTGTCTGTAAATTTTTTAGACTACCTTCTATTGCTAACCGAATTTCTTTTGGAAAAATTCCTTTACCACTCCTAACATTTTTATAGCCTCTGCCACTGATTTTTGTAGCAATTACTAATTCTTTTCTCTTTTGGGAATTTTTACCAAGCCAGTTGCCAAGGATTCTTTCAGTATCACCCGTGGTTTCTGCTCTCAATGGACAGACAGGGTACATTTCGGCAGTATCTATGAAGTTAATTCCTGCATCTAAACTCATTTCTATTTGTTTATATGCATCCAATTCATCAGTTTGCTCGCCCCAAGTCATCGTTCCCAAGCAAAAATCTGTTACTTTCAGTTCTGTATTTCCTAAGTTTACGAATTTCAATTTTAAGTTCCTTCATAAGATTATTTGAACATTAGCATTTTTTAGGATTTAAGAAATAGTCTATAAGTTTTGACTATTAGTGCATAAACAATTATTTGTAAAATGTTAATAATAAATTTCTTAATGGGGTGAGCAATGGGTATGATTAGCAGTGTAAGGAAATTTTTTCGAAGAAAACCATTAGTTGTTGTTATACGGCTGGATGGGGTCATAGGTACAGTGAGTAGATTTGGGTCAGGAGGTCTAGAGGATTCCAATACTCAAAAGTTATTAGAAAAAGCCTTTGAGTTCGAAAAGGCCAAAGCGATTGCAATAAAAATAAACTCTCCTGGCGGCTCCCCTACACAATCATCTCTTATAGCATCGAGAATTTTAAAATTATCTAAAGAAAAAAAAATACCCGTTTTATGCTTCTGTGAAGATGTTGCAGCATCTGGAGGTTATTGGTTAGCTTGTGCTGGCGAAGAAATTTACTCGGATATAAATTCGATTATAGGTTCCATAGGTGTAATCTCTGCAAGCTTCGGCTTTTCAGAGCTTATATCCAGATATGGAATAGAAAGAAGAGTATACACGGCTGGAGAAGAAAAGAGTATGCTGGATCCTTTCCAGCCAGAAAAAGCTAGTGATGTAAAACGTCTAAAATCTATCCAGAAAGCTATTTTTGAAAACTTCAAATCTTTTGTGAGCGAGCGCAGAGGTGAAAAGATAAAAGGAAAAAAAATATTTAACGGCGAAGTATGGGATGCGCCAAGAGCAAAAGATCTTGGTCTCATCGATGGCATAGGAATGATGGAAGATATTTTGGAGGCAAAGTTCGGAACAGATGTAAAATTCAAATATATAAATAAAAAGAAATCATTTTTGTCTCGCTTTAGTAGTTCATTAATAAATGATATAAACTCGAAGATAGTCGAAAAATACTACTTCTCGAAATTTGGGCTATAAGCTGTCGATGGGAAGCTAATTGAAAGAAGAAAAAACAGCACTAATTACAGGGGGCGCCAAACGACTAGGGCGGTCTATCTCAAAGGAGCTGGCAATTGCTGGCTATAATGTAATTATACATTACAACAGCTCCGAGAATGATGCGCTTAGCCTTAGAGAGGAGCTACTAGAATTCGGTGTAGATGTTTTCCTTCTCCAGGCTGATCTGTTAAATGACAACGAAGCACTTTCGTTATTTGACAAGTGTAAAAAGCTGATAAAAAGACCTGTGAATTTACTAATAAATAATGCATCGATCTTCGAATATGACAATATAAAAACTGCAACTTTAGAAAGCTGGAATCGTCATCAAAAGTCAAATCTGCAGGCACCATTTTTTTTAACACAAAAATTTGCTCAGCAGATACCGGAGCCTAAGAGGCTAGAAAACGGTGAGTTGGAAAGTAGGTCGTGTATCATAAATATAATTGATCAAAGAGTTCAGAATCTGACAACCGATTTTATAACCTATACACTAGCCAAATCCGCCTTGTGGACATTAACACGAATTTCAGCTAAGGCGCTGGCCCCAAATATAAGGGTGAATGCTATAGGGCCAGGTCCAACTTTGAAAGCAGAGTTTCAAAGTGTTTCGAATTATAAAAAACAAAGGCTGTCTACACCGCTACAAAGAGGGTCAAGTACCTCTGAAATATGTGCAACGATAAAATACTTTGTTGATACTCCAAGTGTAAGTGGGCAATTGATATGTGTTGATGGCGGACAGAATTTACAAGCAATAAAAAAAACTGAGGAAATCGATTAATAAATTAGGTAATTTTTGCAAATGACACAAAGTGACCCGAACAAGTTCTCCCAAGGAGAAAAGGTAGTCTCCTCTATAGTTAAAACATTGCCGAATAAACCAGGGGTATATCGAATGCTTGATGACACCGGTAGCGTTTTATACGTAGGAAAAGCAAAAAATCTAAAGAATAGAGTCTCAAGTTATTCAAGAGTGACAGGACACTCTCTTAGAATAGGCAGAATGATTTCTGCAACCAGAGATATGAATTTTTTTATAACAGAAACTGAGCTAGAAGCGCTCCTCTTAGAACAGAATCTGATAAAGAAGTATAATCCCAGATACAACGTGCTTTTAAAGGATGATAAGAGTTTTCCTCAGATTGCACTTACAAGAAACAAACAGTTCCCTCAAGTAACGAAATACCGTGGGAAAAAGGTCGATGGCGTAAAATATTTTGGTCCTTATGCCTCTGCCACTGCAGTTAATAACGCTATTAATTATATTCAGAAAATTTTTCAATTAAGAAATTGCCGAGACAGCAATTTTTATGGACGAAGTCGAGCATGCCTTTTGCATTATATAAATAAATGCTCGGCTCCTTGTATTGGAAAAATTTCTGAGGAAGAATATTCAAAAACAGTAGATGAAGCAGAGAATTTTCTACTAGGTAAACATACTGAGATCAAAGATAACCTGCAAAGCAATATGCTACAGGCGAGCAAAAACTTGGATTTTGAAAGAGCTGCTTTCTATCGAGATCGGATTGAATTAATAGCAAAAATTCAATCGAGTCAAAATATCAATAATTTGAAAGTTAAGGATGCTGATATTATAGGTCTTTTTAAATTAGGAAACGAAGTCTGTATTCAGGTATTTTTTATCCGATCATATGAGAATAGGGGAAATCATGCTTTTTTTCCAAAGACCGGAGGCGGAGCAGACGATATAGAAATTTTGGAAAATTTTATTGCTCAGTTTTATTCTACAAAAATCCCTGCTAGAGAGATACTCATATCGTCCTCTTTAAGAAATAGTGAAGTATTAGTAAGGTTTCTCACTGAAAGAAGGAACCAAAAAGTTGTAGTTAGATCACCTGCTAAAGGAAGAGTAAAAAATCTCATAAAAACTGCTGAAAAAAATGCTAAAGAAGCATTAGAACGAAAGATAGCTATGAAGGCTTCTCAGAAAGCGCTTTTTGAAGAAGTTGAAACTTGGCTAAAATTAGAAGAGAAAATAAATAAGATCGAGGTTTATGATAACTCCCACATACAAGGGAGTTTCCCTATTGGTTGTCTTGTGGCTATAAAGTTAGAGGGCTACTCTAAGTCAGACTATAGAAAATATAACATTAAGGACAGTTCTATAAATCCCAAAGATGATTTGGCAATTATGGGTCATGTCTTTGAGCGAAGATTTGGAAAGGTGAAAAGCGAAAATTTAGAAGATTTTAAGAAAAACCTCCCCAATCTAATCGTTATTGATGGAGGCCGCAATCAAATGAATGTTGCCTCCGCTGTCTTAAAGAAATACAAACTAGAAATTCCGATATTAGCTATTGCTAAAGGAGAGAAAAGAAATGAAGGAAGAGAAGATTTCTATTTTAGAAATAGAATTTTTAGCTTTCCTACAAGTAGTAGTGTCCTTTTCTTTTTTCAAAGAATTCGTGACGAAGTACACCGTTTCGCTATTGGCGCTCACAGGCAGAAAAGATTTTCTGGTATCAACAAAAGTGAACTTGATGAAGTTTATGGAATAGGACCCAAGAAAAAAAAGGAATTATTGCAGCATTTTGGGTCAGCAAAAGAGGTTGGGAAGGCAAGTTTAAAGGATCTTTTGGGTGTAAAAGGAATAGCGAAAAATTCAGCGGAAATTATTTTCAATCACTTTAATTCATGATATTACCGAAGGTTATGTATAGCTATATACCAAATTTTCTCACTTTTCTGAGGCTATTTGCTGCCCCAATATTAATATTATACCTAATCATAGACCAATCCTTTTCTGGTAAGTACTTTGGTTTAATAATCTTTTTCTTTATTATTTTGACTGACTTTTTTGACGGCTATTTGGCTAGAAAGTTTAATACAGAAAGTAATATTGGAAAAGTCTTTGACCCAATAGCTGATAAGATCATGGTTATTTTACTTTTCGCTTTCTTCCTTGGTATTAACTTAGACAATCCAGAAAAATTGTTTATGTCACTGATGCTTATACTATTAATTACTAGGGAGATTATGATCTCAGGATTACGAGAATTTGTAAGCGCCAAAAAAAAAGCAGATCTAAGCGTTACGCAACTTGCTAGATGGAAAACATTTTTTCAAACCGTACTACTAATCTTCTTATTTTTTGATTATATATATCTTTTCCAAAGCACTGTGATCAGTTGGTCGATAGACTTATTTTGCTTGGTTACATGTCTTCTGACCTGGTATACTGGTATGCAGTATATTTTTAAAGCGTTTGATACAGCAAACAATGGTTAAGGTTAAGCTAAAATATTTTTCAAGAATTCGGGAGACAATTGGTAAGACGTCAGAGCTAGTTGAAATAAAATCAACGAATATCCAGGATCTAATAGAAGAGCTACAGGCAATGGGTGAGCAATACTCAGTTCTAAAAGGACGAGACTTTGCTGTTTTTTCTGCCATAGACCAAAATATAGTGACAGATGTTAAAACATCAATCGAGGGTGCTACGGAGATTGCCTTTTTCCCACCCATGACAGGGGGATAAATCTATGCTTAATAAGATAATCGTAGCAGTTCAAAAAAGTGATTTTGATCTAAATTCCGAAATGGAAACTCTGAAGTTAAAGACTGAAAAAGCAGGAGCTGTTGTATTCTTTGTTGGCAAGGTAAGAGACCTTGAAGACGATAAATTAAAATATCTAGAGATAGAATCCTTTGAGGAGCTTGCTAAAAGTCAAATTAAAGAAATTTGTGCTGATGCGGCAAATAAATGGGATTTAGAATTCATTCTTGTAAAACATCGATTTGGAAGATTAAAAATAAACGATAACATTGTCCTTGTTATTACATCCTCCAAGCATCGAAAGAATGCATATGAAGCGTCTAAGTTTATTATGGAATATCTTAAAAGCAATGTACCATTTTGGAAAAAAGAAGTAGCAGACAAAACTCAAAAGTGGGTGGAGAATTCTTAGACTTTTGATTAGCTAGAAAGATTTAGTTAAAGTAGCTAACATCATAAATACTGTAAGTATAAGTCCAGCTGTTCTATTTGACTTGAAAGTATTCAGACAACCTTCAGGATTCTTTATGTCTAAATTTGATAGCTGAAACGTCAAATGGAGAGAGAAGAAAAAAATACCAGATGTAAGAATAAAAATTTGAATTGAATCACCATTCGACAAAAAATAAAAAATAGGTCCGACTGTCATAATGATAAAAACAATGAAAATTGTTAGGTATTGCTTAGGATTGGCTTCAAATAAGATACCAGTAGATTTTATTCCTACTTCTTTATCATCATCTAAATCCTGAAATGAGTAAATTGTATCATAAAATATTGTCCATGCTATTGCAGAGACATATAAGCCAACACAGAAGTAATCTAACGTTCCACTATTAGCAGCGTAGGCAAGCAATATACCCCAGTTAAAAGAAAGGCCCAAGAAAAATTGTGGCCAGTATGTAAACCTTTTCATGAAAGGATAAATAACAACAGTGATAAGAGATAGAAATCCTAAAATTATTGCTAAACGATTAAAAGTTACCAATATCCCCAATGCTAAAACACATTGTAGTATCAGCCATAAAAATGCCTGAGACTTCGAAACGTCCCCAGCAGGAATGGGTCTGTTTTTTGTCCGTAATACTTTTGCATCAAGCTTTGCATCCGTTATATCGTTCCATGTACATCCTGCACCACGCATTAGAAGACCACCTATATAACAAGCGACCAATATATAGAAAGAGTGGCCATTTAATAGGTTTGGGTCAACATTAGTGGATAAAAAAACTCCCCACCAGCAAGGAATTATTAGCAACCAAGATCCTATTGGCCTATCCAACCGACTTAATTTAAAATAAGGACGAATACCCCTAGGAATATATAAATCTACCCAATTGTTTGATTGCGCATCTATCAACTTGTCGTTAAAAAATTTATGCATTTAAGATCATTCATGATAATTAAACTTCATGAACAAGAATATTAGTATAAGGCTATTCTGTGAAGTCACTTTAGCAGTTGGTAATACGATTAGTCTAGAGACAGAGCAATCTCACTACTTAAAGAACGTAATGCGTTGTAAGATTAATGAAAGAATTCTTATTTTTGACAATGTTACTGGCGAATACTCAGCAGAGATTATTAATATTCACAAACGTTCTGTTGATATTGAAATTTTGGAAAAAACTAAACCTAGATACGTACCGAGAGACGTTTGGTTAATATTTTGTCCACTAAAAAAAACAAGAACAGATTTCTTGATAGAAAAAAGTACTGAAATAGGTTTAAGAAGATTTTTGCCAACATTTAGTAATAAGACACAAACTAAAACGATTTCACTTAATCGTTGTAGAAAAAATATTGTTGAAGCAGTAGAACAGTGTGGAGGAACTTTTATCCCGGAAATATTGCCAATAAGCTCTTTAGCTGAAGTGATTGAAGAACTGCCCGAAGACAGAATATTAATATTTTGTGATGAATCATTGGAAAGCAGAAATATTAATGAGTGTCTTTTGTTGGCTAGGCCTGAAAAGGTTGCAATATTAGTTGGGCCTGAGGGAGGGTTTAGCGATTGTGAAAGAAAGTTATTAAAAACAAAAAAAAATATACTTCCAGTATCTTTAGGTAATAGAATACTAAGAGCAGAAACGGCAGCAGTTGTAGCCTTAACAATGTGGCATAGTATGGTTGGAGACTGGCTCAAAAAAGTGGATCATCAAAATCATGAAAGCTGAGGAAAGCATAGACCCATTGGACCGAGAACAGTTAAGAATTTATTTCGAAAAAGGATGTAAACCTAGCTCGGAATGGGGGATAGGATCGGAGTATGAAAACTTTATTTTTGACACAGATTTAAATAGACCTGTCGGATACGAGGGCCCAAAGTCTATTTCAAAAGTTTTTGATTTGTTGATTAAAAAATTCGGTTGGGCACCATTATTTGAGAAAGCAACAATTGTTGGTCTTGAGAAGGACAAAGCAAATATAAGTTTGGAGCCTGGGGGACAGTTTGAGCTATCAGGTGCTATAAAAAAAACTATTCATGAAGTTGACCAGGAAATGAAATCTTTCATGCAAAATATGAAAGTTGTCTATGAAGAATTAGGCTTGAGATTGTTTTCAATCGGTGCTGCTCCCAATTGGGAAAGGGATGACATGCCCATAATGCCAAAAAACAGATACAAAAAAATAATGATGCCTTACATGAAAACCGTTGGAACTCAAGGTTTAGATATGATGTTGAGAACTTGTACCATTCAAGTAAACCTTGATTACTCTTCGGAAGCGGATATGGCAAAAAAGCTTAGAGTCGCTGCATGCTTACAACCCCTTGCAACCGCTTTATTTTCGTCCTCCCCAATGTTTGAAGGAAAAAATACTGGTTATCAGAGTTGGAGAGCACAGATATGGAAGAATACAGATAGTGATAGAACAGGCATTCCAAAATTTATTTTTGATGATGATTTGAGTTTTGATAGTTGGATTGAATATGCGTTGAACGTACCCATGTATTTCATAAAGAGAAATGGAGATTATGTAAATCTGTCTGGGGAGTCTTTTCGAATGTTTATGGAAGGTCAGTTGAAATCCTTCCCTAATTACAGAGCTACCTATTCTGATTGGATTGATCATCTGACGACAATTTTCACAGACGTTCGTTTAAAAAATTTCATTGAAATGAGAGGTGCGGATGGAGGACCTAGCCAAAATGTAACTGCTTTAGCTGCATTATGGGTAGGGCTACTATATGATAGTGCTTCATTAGACGATATTTATAATCTAGTTAAAGCTCTTAATTGGCAGTCTGTTAATGAGCTAAATATAGATGTCTGTAAAATGGGCATGAACGCAAATATTAATAATAAAACCCTATGGGAATTGGGTGAGGAAGTGCTAGATATAGCACAGAAAGGTCTGAAAAATAGGTGCTTAACTCAGGGTATTGACGATGAAAGCTTATTCCTGGCTCCACTATTGGAGCAAATTTCAAAGAGACAAACTCTTTCTAGTAACTTAGCAAATAAATTTGAAAGCAAATGGAAGAAAAATTTTTCTTCATTTTATGATGACTTTAATTTTTATCACGGCCTTGGAAACTAAGCTCTTCTTTATTTAAAAGTCTCTTAATATTTTCCGAATGCTTAAATAAAATAAATATACTTAAAAGAAGTAGCGAAAATTTTACCGATGTATTGTCACAAAATATAAATAGGAAAAGGTTTGATAAAATAATAGCGCTTATTCCAGCAATAGAAGATTTTCTGGTAAAATAGAACACAGTGATCCATGCTAATACAGTCAAACTACCAATAATAGCGCTATAAGATACTAGTGCTCCAATAAAAGTTGCTACTCCTTTTCCACCCTTGAATAGTAGATAAACGGGAAAAATATGTCCAAATACAACTGACAGGATTGCTAAGTAAACAAGATTATTATCAATAAATGATGAAATGAAAACTGCTATGAATCCTTTGAACATATCAAAGAAGAGTGTAAAAGCTGCTGCTTTTTTGTTTCCACTTCGAAGAACATTAGTAGCTCCGATATTTTTTGATCCAAAGGTTCGAGGATCTTCAATCTTAAAAAAAAACTTTCCTACCAAACCAAAGGGTATTGACCCTATAAGATAAGCTACCAAGATAATTAGAAAAACTGTCATTTTTTAATCATACTTTAAACGAATTATTTTTAAAAATTATTTCGCCTTTTACCATTGTTAATAAGTTCTCTCCTTGTAAATTAAATCCATCAAAAGGCGTATTCTGTGATTTTGACTGAAATTGAAATCGATCAATCTTCACAGGTTTATCTGGATCAAAAATGATAATGTCAGCTGGTTGACCTTCGTCTAGACACCCCAAATTCTTTTTAATTATATTTGCTGGATTTAAAGCTAATAACCTAAAAAGTTCGTTAAGGCTCAACACCTTATTGTGGTATAGCGAAAGAGATGCCGACAATATCGTTTCAAGGCCTACGGCGCCTGGTGCTGCCTCCTCAAAAGGGAGTCTCTTGCTCTCTTCATCCTGCGGTGTGTGCATTGAGCAGATATTATCAATCAGTCCTTCTCGTATTGCTTCCGTTAATGCCTCTCTATCACTATTACTTCGTAAAGGTGGTTTCAATTTGAAAAAGGTTCTATAGTTTCCTATGTCAAGTTCATTAAATAAAATATGGTGGATAGAAGTTCCGGCGGTTAATTGCTTGTTGGCAGTCTTTGCTTTTCTGAGAACATCTAAGCCAATTTTTGTTGTAATTTGGTCAGCGTGATATCGTATATTTAAATTACTGACCAGCGCGATGTCGCGCTCAATCCCAATCTTTTCTGCGGTATCGGGGCCAGATGAAATTCCTTTAATTGATGCAAAAACTCCATTGGTAGCAGAGTTATCTTTAGCTAAAAAATAGTCTTGGGGATGTCCTATTATGAGCGTATTGAAATCAGAGGCATACCTTAAAATCTGGTGAAAAATTTTGGTATTGGGAATCGAATTAAAGCCATCAGTAAATCCAACAGCACCACCATCATGCAGGAACCCAATTTCAGTCATTTTTTTCCCATTATTTTTTTTTGTTAGCGATGCAGTAGGAAATATTCTAACCCTACTAGCTTCTTTACCTCTATTTTTGAAAAACTCCAAAAGCTCCGGCGTATCGATCGATGGTTTAGTGTCTGGGCGAGTGACTAAACTTGTGACACCCCCAGCGGCAGCTGCATTGCTAGCAGATCTGAAACTTTCTTTATGTTTTTCACCAGGCTCACAAATTTTTACTCCAATATCAACAATCCCGGGCGCTAAACACATTCCCTTACAATCAATTACCTTACCCTCAATCCCCCCATCTCTTTTTTCTATCAGACCATCATTTACGGTAAAAGCACCTGATGTTTCAATTTCTGCTTTAGGATCAATTACCCTTGCATTTATAAATGTGATTTGCCTTCCCATATTATCCTTTCCTATCGACGAGTAGGTGAAGTACGGCCATTCTCAAGGCAACACCTATTTCTACTTGTTCTTGGATCACGCTTCTATTCAGGTCATCAGCAATAATGCCATCAATTTCAACTCCTCTATTCATAGGACCAGGGTGCATAACAATTGCATCACTCTTAGCTAATGAAAGTTTCTGATTATCGAGACCAAAGCGATTGAAATACTCACGCCTTGAGGGAATAAATCCACCCTTCATTCGTTCTTTTTGTAATCTGAGCATCATGATGACATCAGCTCCTCTAACACCATCTTCCATGCGATTGTATGTTTCTAGACCCATTTCTCTAAATGAGGCCGACAATAAATTGCTAGGACCGATAAGCCGGACTTGATTGTTAAACTTAGATAATAGAGCTATATTTGATCGAGCTACACGGCTATGACTAATGTCGCCGCAAATAGCAATTATTAACCCTTCTTTTTTTTTCTTTCTGTGCTTTATAGTCAAAAAATCTAGCAATGCTTGTGTTGGGTGTTCATGACTGCCATCTCCTGCATTAAGAACTGAGCATTTTACCTTTTCTGATAAGAGATTTGCTGCTCCCGAAGAAGAATGCCTTACCACCAATAAATCAGGTCTCATAGCATTTAGAGTTAAAGCGGTATCAATAAGGGTCTCTCCTTTTTGGATAGAGCTGGTCGCAATTTGTATATCTTGAACTATGCCACCTAACTTTTTTCCGGCTAACTCAAAGCTTGCAAGCGTTCTGGTCGAATTTTCAAAAAAGACATTTATTTGTGTAAAAGAGTCCAAGCGATATTTTTGAACAACTTCATTCTTATTTAATTGAAGGTAATATTCAGCAAGAGAAAATATCTCTTCTATGTCATTTCTGCTTAGATCATCTATTTGAATTATATGCTTTGCTTGCAAAAATCTTTCCACTTAACAATAAAATGATTAGCTATAGGTCTAAGTACCAGATAAAATTAGGAAAACAATAATAAATTTTTAAAGCTCAATGAGAAGTAATTTTGAACAGCTTTTATGGTTTTACTTAATGGGCGTTGAGCAGGTCGGAGCCCGGCAGCCAACGAATTATTCGGAGGTTAAAATCGTAAAGAAAAACAACGAGGCGTCCGATCAAGATATTTCCGCGTTTAAGAAGACCGAAGATATTAGTGGAAATAGTAAAAAATCAAAACATGAAGATTTTCGAAAAGAGATTAATCAAATTAATAATATTAAAGCGTTAGATAAATACTGGCGGAACATCTTAACAAATGAGTTTAACGTCAAGAAATTTTGGGGGCTAAATGAATTAGTTGAGTCAACAAAAATGAATATCTTGATTATTCATGAACCACCTACTAGAAGTGATTTTGCTCAGTATTCTTTTCTTGATGGAAAGAAAAGAAACTTAATCAATAATATTATATTCAGTATTTTATCTGGCGAG
>CACIAQ010000014.1 GCA_902584635.1 uncultured Alphaproteobacteria bacterium | reverse complement strand
TAGATTCAAATACCTAGCGTAAGATCTCACATAACCCGCCACAAAACCCTTATTTGGAAATGCTTGTAAGTCACAATTTTCAATAGCCGATATATAGGCTGCTTTAATTTTGAGATCTTTTTGAACCTGAAGAAGTGATTTCCCCAACGTAGCTCTCTCACCTCTCAGTTCCTCTCCAAGAAGCAAAGTGTAAGAGTCAAACCCATTGACTTTAAATCCAAAGTTTCCGTCAGCCATACTCACCTACTAGGCATACTATATGTATATCTTTTTGCGCGCTTATGGATGTCTCTCAATTTATTTTTGTATCTGTGGATAAATCAAAATAATCCATGAATTTCAATTATTTCCTAAGTTTTCTCAAAAAACAACAAAAATATCATATTAGTGAAAACTTGTAAAAAAAAAGCTAATGGTCCATGCTATCTTGTATCTTTTTAACCAGCATTTTAAAAATTTTCGGACTTTCTTCTTTTTCGAACAGCCAGCTGTAAATAAAGTAGTCCTCGTTAGATAGAAATTGCTCATACAATTCAAGTTCAGACATTTTGAACATATAAATATTATCATCTGAAAATCGACCTAAAATGAGGTCTAATTCCTTAGTGCCTCTTCTCCAACTTCTGATTGATAGTTTTTTTCTGACAACATCTATCCCCATACTAAGAAAATAATTTATTTTTTACCTATTACAATTAAAGATTTTAGTTTAATTAAGAATGTATGCATTTTTCAAAAAATATGGAAAAAATCAGTATGTCAAAAACAGCTGAGATTGCCGACTTGGCGCTGTCTCTAAAGGAAAAAGGACACAAAGTAATAAATATGGCATCGGGTGAGCTTTCGTTCAAGCCAGCATCAGAGGTCAGAAGAGAAGCCTGTAGAGTTATAAATAAGGGTGAAACTCTTTATACTCAGGTTGCTGGCAAAATCGAGCTAAAAAAGCTTATAAGTAAAAAACTCAAAAAAGATCTTAATGTTGACTACAAAACTAACGAAATAATTGTTTCTAATGGTGGGAAGCAAGTTATATTTAATGCCTTGCAATGCACAATAAATCGAGGAGATGAGGTTATAATTGTATCACCTTATTGGGTTTCATATCCAGAGATTGTTAAATTATGCGGCGGGAAGCCAAAAGTTCTTTATGCAAAAAGAGAAGCCGGGTTTTCGATAGATACAAAAAAGTTAGAAAAGCTAATTACTTCAAAAACAAAGTGGCTTATTTTAAATTCACCAAACAACCCAACGGGTATTGTGTACTCTTTTGAAAATTTAAAAAAATTAGTCTGTCTGTTGACTAAATATCCTAATATTTGGATTCTGTCGGACGATATTTATGAAAAACTAAACTTTTCTTCCGAAAGATATACAAATATTGTTAGCCTAGAAAAAAAACTTAAAGGAAGATCACTCCTAGTTAATGGGTTTTCGAAAGGTTATTGTATGACTGGGTGGAGACTGGGATATGGAGCTGGGCCCAAGATGCTCATTGATGAAATGACAAAAATTCAATCCCAATCAACTTCCGCTGCTAACACCATTGCTCAAAACGCTGCAATTAAGGCATTACAATTGGATGAAGCATATTTTGACACTATAAAAACTTCGCTTGTTAAGAGAAGAGCAATTGTTACTTCAGCTTTATCCGACCTACAGAGTTTCGGCTTTAATTTTAGCCAAGGAGCGTTTTACTTATTCCCATCAATAAAACATTTTCTTGGCAAGAAAGTTAAAGGTAAAGGTAAAGAGGTCATATTAGACGATACTAGCTTTTGTCTACAATTATTATCCTTAAAACATGTTGCTTTGGTACCGGGCTCAAGTTTTGGGAATAAGGATAGTATTAGAATAAGTTATGCCCTAAGTGAAAAAGATTTACGACTTGGATGTAAGAGGATAAAAGAGTTTTGTGAAAGACTGGTCTAATAATCTTTTCAACACCAGTATCGTAGTCAAACTACAACCTTAAAAAATGAGTTAAAAATGCATGACATAAAACTTATTAGAAACAATCCTGAGATTTTTGATAAAGCACTAAAAAAAAGGGGTGAAACTTCAAAAAGCATTGAAATACTAGCTTTAGATACGAAAAGAAGAGAAACTATAGAAAAGTTAGAACACCTGCTCACTGAACGAAAAATTCTCTCAAAAACAGTTGGAATTTCTGTAAATAATAACGAACCAGCATTAAAGAATATTCGTGACGATATAAAAAAAATGAAGAATGAGATAACTAGCTTAGAATCTACTCTAAGAGAAATAGAGAACGATTTAGAGAGCCTACTTTTAACTATCCCCAATTTGCTTAGCGATAATGTGCCCTTTGGAAAAAGTGAAACAGACAATGTAGAAATTTATAGATGGGGAAAGATAAAAACTTTTGCCTTCCAACCAAAGGAGCACTTTGAAGTTGAAGCTGTGAAAAAAGATATAAATTTTGAGTCAGCCGCAAAAGTTACTGGCTCAAGATTTGTATTTCTTTCCAAATCTGTAGCGTTACTGCACAGAGCACTTACACAATACATGCTTAACACAAACATAATAGAGAATGAACTAACAGAATTTTGGGCTCCAGTGCTTGTAAATGAACAGTCGATGTTTGGGACAGGTCAACTACCAAAGTTCAGAGAAGATAGTTATCAGACAAACGAGGGTCTTTGGCTAGTTCCTACAGCAGAAGTTCCTCTGACAAACATTGGAAGAAATAAGATTTATTCCAATGAACAATTACCAATTAGAATGACAGCAGCCACACAGTGTTTTCGTTCGGAAGCGGGAAGCGCTGGTAAAGATACAACTGGAATGATTAGACAGCATCAATTCGAAAAAGTAGAGATGGTAACATATTGCAAACCGGAAGCTGAAAATTCAGAACTCGAAAGGATGACAAACTGTGCTGAGAAAATCCTAAAGAATTTATTAATACCATACAGAAAAATACTTTTATGCTCTGGAGACATTGGTTTTGGTTCGAAAAAGACATATGACCTGGAGGTTTGGCTTCCCGGCCAAAATAGATACCGAGAAATATCGAGTTGCTCAATGTGCGGAGAGTTTCAATCTAGAAGAATTAACATTCGGTATAAGAGCGATCGAGATTCGAAACCTCAATTCATTTCTACTTTAAATGGATCTGGACTTGCCGTTGGGCGATGTTTAATAGCAGTTATCGAAAACAATCAACAAGAAGACGGATCGGTGTTAATTCCCGAAGCACTAGGATCCTACATGTTCAATTATGAGAAAATCGATAATAAAGGGAACCTTTGTTAACATGCGCATTTTAATAACTAATGATGATGGAATTAATGCTGACGGGATAAAGTCATTAAAAAAAATAGCGCTTACAATGTCATCAGAAGAAAACATTTTTGTAGTTGCTCCTTCTTCAAATCAATCAGCAAAAAGTCGATCGGTAACCTATAAAACTGATTTTGAGATAACTAAAAAAAGTAGCAACGAGTATTCTGTTGGTGGGACACCTACAGATTGCATGATATTTGCCCTGGATTATCTTATGAAGAGTAAAAAACCTGACCTTGTTTTGTCAGGTATAAATTGGGGATATAATTTATCAGAAGATTTATTTTATTCTGGCACAGTAGCTGCCGCTTTGGAAGGCGCAGAAAGAGGGGTGTTATCAATTGCATTTAGTCAGGCTTATAATAGTGAAGAAAAAAAATTTAATCCTTACCGTTTTGCTGAAGGTTGTTGTTCGAGGTTGTGTTTATCCATTTTTGAGAACTTCTCAAATGCAAATGAAAAGACGGCTTTTAATGTTAACTTTCCTTCCGCTACAAAAATGGAATATCCAGCTTGCCTTAAAGTAACGACCATGCAAACAGGATATAAATCAAATTCTGTTATAGACATCAAACCTAAATCTAAAAACACCTATAGTGCTAACATAGGCTCCATTAATACACACTTATTTTCGGCTATTGAGAATGACTATACAAGCTGTATGAATGGATATGTAACAGTATCACCGGTATCAATGAATGTTTACGAGGAAAGTAATTTTAAAAAACTGAAGAAAGTAAAATTTTGACATGAATGAGTCAAAAGCCCTTCTAATGTTGAGATTGAGACAACTCGGAGTTTCTAAACCAGAAATCTTAAATTGCATTGAGGCAATAGATAGAAGCCTTTTTATCTCAAACGTTTTTTACGATAAATCCCTAGAAGATATTGCACTTCCCATTGAATGCGGCCAGACCATTAGTCAACCTTCGCTTGTGGCTTATATGACACAACAATTGGACATTCCACAACGAAGTAAAGTTTTAGAAATAGGTACTGGCTCTGGTTATCAAACAGCTATACTTGCAAGATTAGCATCAAGGGTCTACTCAATAGAAAGATATAAAGAACTAGTAGATTTAGCTAGGACACGAATTGAGCACCTCAATATATCAAATGTAATAATACTTTTACACGATGGTTTCTTTGGCTACGCTCCTCAAGCACCTTTTGATAGAATTATTGTCACCGCTGCTGTTGAAGAAATTCCAAATTTGGTCGTAAGTCAGCTTAAGGTAGGTGGCGTCATGATTGTACCAGTTGGACTGCCAAACCAGAAACAATCACTTTTGAAAGTAATTAAAACTGAAAAAGGCTTGGACATTAAAGAGTTAATGAGTGTAAGGTTCGTACAAATGAAAGAAGGGTTAGTAAAAATTTAAAACCTGGGTATAGTTTTTTATGAAAAAAAATACATTAATCACTTTTATTTTTATTTTACCAATTTTGGTAAATTGCCAAAGCTCGGAGTACTCTGAAAAGGCGGATCAAAATATTAAAAGCTCTTTTTTTGACGAAAAGATAAAACCAGACAATAGAGGAATCATCTCCTATGATAAATATCAAGTGGTAGTAGCAAATGGCAATGAGACGGTTTTAGAGATAGCTAAAAGGTTAAACCTGAATCCTAAAGAATTTTCTTTATTTAACGGATTAGTAGAATCTTATAGACCCCGACTAGGAGAATTATTAGCATTAAACCAGAATATAGTTCCAACAAAAAAAGCAGCTGAAAGCGCTTGGTCTCAAAAAAACACAAAAAACGTATTAGATAGAGTGAAGGAAATAAAACAAGTCTCTTCCCCAGAAAATAGTTATGCTAAACATAAGATTGAAGCAGGAGAAACAATTTATTCAATAGCTCGTTTATATAACGTTTCTGTGACATCTTTAGCTAAATTGAATAAGTTAGATGCAGAATTTACACTTTATGTAGGACAAGTTATTATTGTTCCGATTAAGCAAAAAAAATCAAATCTAAATAAAGATAATAAAGAGACTGCTGTAAAAAAATTAGTGTTGAATAAAAAAAATAATGCAGAAAGCTCAACGAGTATAAAAAATGATATTGTTTCAAAAAATACTTTCATTATGCCCGTAAAAGGGAAAATTATTAACGAGTATAATCCCAATAGTGGAAAACAAAAAAATCAAGGAATTGATATTGAAGTTACCCCAGGATCTGCAGTTTTAGCCGCTGGGTCTGGTACAGTTGCTTTAATAACGGACAATACTCAAAACTTCGGGAAAATTATCCTGATAAGGCATCGAGACAACTTAATCAGCATATATGGCAGAGTCGCGAAAGTTTTGGTGAAAAAAAATGAAATTGTCACTAAGGGTCAAAAAATTGGTTCAATGGAAGAAAAAGTAAATGATGCTAAAACTCAGGCTATACTTCATTTTGAACTTAGACAAGGAACAAAAAGCGTTAATCCCAAAAACTACTTTGAATAAAAAAAAGGAACTATGTCGAATTACTTAATAAAGATATTATGAATTGTTTTGCGACTCGACCTGATCGACTACCTCTTTGTACTTGCCATTCTATCGCTTTTTTATCTAATTCTTTTGTCGCTATATTTAAATCAAAGGATTTGGCATAGGACCTTACTATTTCTAAGTACAGATTTTGATCGCACTCATAAACTCCTATTGAGATTCCAAATCTATCCGAAATAGAAATACGTTCATCAAGTTCTTCTTCCCATCTAACAAAGTTATCCCTTTTCCCCGTTTTCCTACTAAGTAAATGCCTTCTATTAGACGTTGCGTATATCAGGATGTTTTTAGCATCTCCTATCAATCCGCCATCAAGCAAGGATTTGAGTGATTTATAGCTTGTTTCATTGTCATCGAATGAAATATCGTCACAAAAAATAATAAATTTTTTTTTTATATTTTTTATTAGTTTAAACAGTTTATTAACTTGCGAAATATCATCCCTAGACACTTCAATAATCTTTAAAATTTTGTTTTTTGCACTAGCATCTTTAACAATAGATTTTATGAGAGTAGATTTGCCCATACCTCTGGCGCCCCATACCAAGACATTATTAGCAAGCTTTCCGTCAAGGAATGATTTTGTATTAATTGTCACTTTTTTAATCTCTTGATCCATTCCTTTCAATAATGGAATATCTACGGTTGATATACTACTAACTATTGAAAAGTGATTTCTAGCTGGCTCCCATATAAAAGCGCTGGCTTTCTCAAAAAAATCAATATCCGGTTCTTTTGGGAACGCTCTTTCCAAAGCGTCCGCTATTCTTTTTAGATATTGTTCCATTATATCACTTCTTATATATTTTCATCCATTTTCTGGAGAATTTCTTCTTTTTTCTTTTCTACTAACCTTACCAATATAATTGAAATCTCATAAAGAGAATAAACTACTGAGAATAAAATAATTTGGGTAATAACATCAGGCGGGGTAACTATAGCAGCTACTACTAATATGGTAACTATCGCATATTTTCTCACTCTTATAAGTGAAAGAGATGACACCAAGCCGGCTTTGCCCATTAAGGTCAGCAAAACAGGTAACTGAAAACATATACCAAATGCTAGTATAAATCTCATAGTAAGACCAAGGTATTCATTAATGGTTCCAAGATATTTAATACCTACCAGATTATTTAGATCTGATGTATTTTGAAAACTCAAAAAAAAGTTAAACGCGAGTGGAAGAACAATAAAATAGGCAAAAGCAGCACCGACAAAAAACAATAAAGGTGAGGCAATTAAAAAAGGCAGAAAAGCTAGTTTTTCTTTTTTATATAAGCCAGGTGCTATAAATCGCCATATTTGAAATCCGATAAAAGGAAATGAAACGATAAAACCTCCAAAAAAAGATATTTTCACGTTTACCATAAAACCCTGTTGAAGGCCTGTAAATATAAGGTCATTAGATTCATTTTTTATAGTAAGCAGTTCCGTTATAGGTATCGCTAAAAAATTAAATATATATTTTGAAAATGGAAATACGCAAACCATACAAATAAGAAATGCTGCCACAGACAAAATCAGCCTAGATCTTAACTCCGAAAGATGCTCTATCAGAGGGGCGTTGGAAGGCTCTATTTCATCCAGTTGTTCATGATTTTTTTTCATAACATATTATAAATTGTCAAGTAAACATAATGTATTGAATTTTGGACAAATTAGAGCTTACTTTTTTTTTGCCTAGCCTTTACACTCTTTTTACCCTTTACTGCCATGCTAGGATCCTCAACAAAATTATCTAATTCAGTGTATTTGCTTAAATCTTTTTTCAAATTATTAATTTCTTCTATTTCAGCCGCTTCATTTACCTGATCGTAAAATTCTCTTGAAACTTGTTTTATTTTTCCTAAGGCCTTTCCCACTTTGTTCAATAATCTCGGCAGGTCTTTGGGCCCTACTACTATTAATGTAACAGTTCCAATAACGAAAATCTCTTGCCAACCCAAATCAAACATTCTTTACTTTTACCCTTTATCTTTTTCTGGTGTTACATCTTTTACTTTTTCTGAAACTTCATCTTGTGCCTTGTCTAACTCCTGTTTACCTTCACTTATACCCTTCTTAAAGCTAGTTATGCCTTTACCCACTTCACCCATAAGTGATGAGATCTTGCCTCTTCCGAATAGTATTAGCACAACAACAGCTATCAAAATTATGCCAGGCAATCCAATTTGATTAAACATTTTTTATCTCCAAATATTTTTTTACTCTTATGTTTTAAAAATTAAATTAACAGAAAAATAAAATTTATCACTTAAATTTTTACTCTCTAACAAAAACGAAACATCGATCTCTTCTAACCGAAATCCACAAATTAGTACCTGTAGGAGGAAGAAACACGCCAGGAACAGAAGCGTTGAGCATGGAATCATCAAACTCCATTTTTAATTCTACTTGGCTCTCTTTTCCCAGAAATCTGGAACGAACTACTTTTCCTCTAGCTGCAACTCCATTTTCAACAGTAGGATTAGGGCCCTTTCCATTTCTATCAAAGTCAATTTTTAAATGTTGGGGGCGTATAATTATTTCAGCAATCAGTCCATCTCGTAACCCCGGGGTCATAAACAAGCCAAAGGGAGTATCGGTTTGAGAGTTGTTGACTTTCCCATGTATCGTATTGTAGTTAGATAAAAACTTCGCTGCTTTACTATCTACTGGCTTATTATAAACATTGTATGGGGCCCCCTTTTGGACAATAGAGCCCTCACGCATCAAACCAATACTATCCGATACTTTCATGGCTTCCTCCGGATCATGAGTAACCATAATGACTGATGTGTTTTCTTCGCCAAGTAAAGATAGGGTTAGATCTCTTATTTCGTCTCTTAACCTATTGTCCAAACTAGTGAAAGGCTCATCCATAAGCATTAATTTTGGATTAGGTGCGAGTGCACGAGCTATTGCAACTCTCTGTTGTTCTCCACCAGAGATCATATGGGGGTATTTTTCTTTAAAAGAAAGCATACCTACACAATCTAGGAGATAACTTGTTCTCTCTTTAATCTTTTCACTGCTTAACCCAATTAAGGAGTAACTGACATTTTGAAAAATGTTTAAGTGAGGGAAAAGCGATAAATCTTGAAACACAAGTCCAATACTTCTATCAGGTGTTTCTTTTAAGATATTTCTATCACACGAAACCAAACATTCATTCATAATAATCTTACCTCTGTCGGGAATTTCCAAGCCTGCTATTAGTCTTAAAGCAGTTGTTTTCCCACACCCAGACGGACCAAGAAGGCACATCCTCTCACCCTTCTCTATCGTAAGGCTTAAATCATTTAAAACCTTTTGTTGCTTGAATGATTTAGAAACTCTTTCTAGTTTCAAAATTTGATTACTTTCCTTAATATTCACGCTCCTTAATAATAATTCGATAATAAGCTTTACCTAAAACATATCTGCTATTGCTTAATCAACAAAAGCTTTCTCAATTACGAATTGACCAGGGGAGGAATTAGAGCCCTCTTTCAAACCTTTTTCCAAACAGATTTCTTTGAATTCATTTAGCATTTCGATGCTACCGCATATCATAGCTCTATCCTCAGTCGAATTTAAGTCTGTTCCAAATTGCTCTAGAAATCTTTTTGATTTGAGCCAATCAGTGACTCTTCCAAAGTATTGGCTAGGCTCTCTAGTAGTGGTGGGGAAATATTTAAGTTTGTCAGCAACTATCTCTGACAAAAGTTCATCTTTAAAGATTGTCTCAACCGTATATTTCCCAAATTCTAGCTCGTTAATGAACCGACAGGTTTGAAACAGTATTACTTCATCAAATTTTTCATAAGTTTCGGGATCACGAATAATACTTGTAAAGGGAGCTATACCTGTGCCAGTAGAGAAAAGAAATAATCTTCTCCCTTTCAAAAGAGCGTCATTAACAAGAGTTCCAACAGGTTTGTTCCTGAACAAAATATAATCGCCCTCTCTCATCTGCTGAAGTTTTGATGTTAAAGGTCCATCTTTAACCTTTATTGAGTAAAACTCAAACTCTTCATGCCAATTGGGAGAGGCTATTGAATAAGCTCTAAGAACAGGTTTGTTAGCTATACTCAACCCGATCATTACAAACTCCCCTGATCTAAATCTGAAGTTGTCTGGCCTTACACAAGAAAAAGAAAAAGTTGAAGAAGTCCAATGACGGACTTTTAAAACTTCAAGCTGATGTAGTCCATTAATTTCTTTTTGCACTTCAATTTCCAAAATATAAAATTTGTTACGTTTACACCTACTCGCGAAAAAATATCACTTATGTTTTTCGCAGCTAGGTTATTTTGTTATATAACTCTACTATCTGTATTATCGGTTTCTTGCCACATATTGAATATGTATCTTCTCTAACAAACCTTTGTAATTCATCTATTTTAAGTCTGTCATTTTTTCTATATAAATTATTTAGGTATGTTTCAGTATTTTTCTTAAGTTCGCTAGAATAATCTTCGAATCTTGGAAGACCAAAAGAGGAAAAGTTAATGTCATAACCTTTCTTCGATGTCCTATGGCCTACTTCTAAAATTAATAATCCCTCTGACGACATCTTAATTCTTTCTCTAAAGGCCATGTTATCAGAATTTGCTATGATCTTACCATCTACAAATAATTTCTCAGGCTTAATACTTGTGTCTTTATTAATCCTTAAGTCTCCATCAACTTCAACAACTTCGCCATTTCTGACCACCTCGGCATTTATATTAATTCCATCCAAAACTCTTTTATGTCCAAGTAAGTGCCTTATCTCTCCATGCATTGGAAATACGAGTAATGGTTTAATCTTCCTATAAAAGTCCAACATCTCTGGTATGTTGGTGTGCCCACTCACATGAAACTCTCTATCATCACTATATTTCACAATGACTTTCTTATCAGAAAGGTTGTTTATAATTTTATTTACTGCAACTTCATTCCCAGGAATAGTTTTGGAAGAAAAAACAAAAGTGTCACCCTCCTCAACTTCTAACCCCATATATTTACCACGAGATAATTGTGCCGACGCTGCTCTAATTTCTCCTTGGGATCCTGTCGCAATAACTAACAAGTTTTCCCTTGGAATTACGTGAGCTTTTCTGGGATCAATTAATTTTGGGAAATCCGTAAAAATGCCTGATTCTGATGCTTTGGATAGCATATTATTCATGGCACGTCCCAAAACTACAATCGACCTTCCTAATCTTTCACCAGCTTCCGCGATAATTCTCAATCTACCAAGATTTGAAGCAAAAGAAGTAAATATTATTCTACCTTTACTGTGCCTAATAACTTTACTGATCGGTTCTTTAAGCAAAGATTCAGACTTTCCTTTATTCTCATTAAGCATATTTGTAGAGTCCACCACACAAAGAGAAGGTCGTCCCCCGAGTGCGTTGCCTAACTTTTTATAATCTAGTGGTTTTTCTAAAATTGGACTTTTATCTATCTTAAAATCACCGGTATGAAGAACCACACCAAAATCGCTTTTTATTATTAAAAATGAAGCCTCTGGAACCGAATGGGTTGTTGGGAAAAAAGACACTGTCGCATTTTTGAGCTTTACTTCAAATGGCCACTCCTCAACTATTACCACTCGTTTATTACTTACATTTACCTTGTTTAATTTATCTTTAACGATTTCGGCAGTAAATTTCCTACAAAATATTTTACAGTCGATTTTTGAAGAAATAAATCCAATCGCACCCAAATGATCTTCATGAGCGTGAGTGATAAAGATACCCTCTAAATCTTTTAAGTTATTGAGTATTAGTTTAGGATTAGGAAATATTAAATCTACACCTGGCTCGACATCCATTTTAGGAAAAGAAACACCTGCATCAACAAGAATATAACTTGTCTTATTCTTGTTTTTAAAACCATAGGCATACATATTCATCCCTATTTCGCCCGCACCTCCGATTGGCGAATAAATCAAGCTACACTTTTTCAAAACTACTTATCCTCATTAAAATAAGATATATGTACTAAACCTTTGATGGTAAGTCTTAAGTCAATTTTGTCAAACACACTTGTATCGCGAGAAAAAACGCTAGACAATCCCCCTGTAGCGATTACGCTCCTGATTTTTCTTTCTTGTTTAATTTTAGAGATTATACCTTCCACCAAACTCAAATACCCCCAATAAATCCCTGATTGCATACAAGTGATAGTATTGCGTCCAACCACACTTGGTGGCCTTTTAACTTCTACATGTGGCAAAGCGGCAGCGGCTTCATGCAAAGCTTTTGTCGATAGTGCGACGCCAGGGGCTATTACGCCGCCAATGTAACTACCTGACTGGTTAACCACGTCAAATGTTGTCGCCGTCCCAAAGTCCACAATAATGGAGTCACCTCCTAGAATTTGGTAAGCAGCTGTAGCATTCACTAATCTGTCAGCGCCAACATTTACTCCTCTTTCAACGTCAATGGATATAGGGATCTTACAATTATCTGAACCCACTATCAAAGGAACGCAATTAAAATATTTTTTGGACAACAATTTTAAATTGAATATTGAGTCAGGAACTACCGAAGATACTATAACTTTATTTATATTTTTGTAATCAATATCAGAAATGCTGAACAATTGCTGTAGCCATGTGAAATATTGATCTGAGGTCATATTTCCGTCAGTAGAACATCTCCACTCTGTTATTATCTCTTGGTTTTTTGAAACCGAAAATACCGAGTTCGTATTTCCTACATCTATCGCTAAAAGCATTTCTTATCTCCCAAAGTAAACATCGCCACTATAAATCTTTTTAACACCAGCAATATCCTCTATTATTAAACCTCCTAACTCATCTAACCCCAAAAACTTTCCTTTATTTATTTTTCCTTTTTTATCAGAAAACTGAACGATTGATCCTATTTCGTAGCTTTTTTTTTGCCAAAATTTTAAAACAGAATTTAAGTTACTTTCTTCAATATAAGACTCTAAACTTATTAATTCATTATTAAAATCTTTAAAGAAACTGAACTGATCAATAGTGCTTTGTGTAAAATTTGAAAGGCATCCGGTATCATATACATACTTGGACTTTTTTTCTAATTTTGGAGATGAATTTAAATTAACGCCTATACCAGCAATTAATCCTATTCTTGTATCACTGCCAACTTGCGTGGTTTCTAGTAAAATTCCTGCTACTTTTCGATTGTCAATTATAAGGTCATTTGGCCATTTTAAGCGAATATCGATATCATCTTTTAAAATTTTTTTAATCGTATTGTGTAGGGCAACCCCAAAAAAAAAGCCAAATAATTGATAACATGCTCGATTGAGGGTTGGAAAAAATATCACTGATCCCGAAAAGTTTTCTTCTTTACTAATCCAGCTTTTTCCATTTCTTCCCTTGCCTTTAGTCTGTGACTTAGCTATAACCCATGTGGTTTGATTAAATTTACTAGCATGTCTCTTTATTTCCTCATTTGTACTGTCTACTGAGTCCATCCAAACAATATCACTTTCAACAAAATGCCCCACACTTAGCTCTAATATATTAAACTTTGTGCTGCAGCTCTTGTTAAGGGTTCAACCCCCAGCAAATTATATGTACCTATCACGATTGCTGCAGATGCAAGAAATAATATGCATAGATGCGTAAATGGCATTCTGCCATCCAACTTGGTCTCTTTTTCCATAAAATAAATTATATAAACTATTCTTAAATAATAAAATGCGCCAATAACAGAAGCTATTGCACCTACTAATGCTAAATATATTAAACCAGAGTTAATAGTTGCCATAAAAACATAAAGCTTACATATGAAACCGGCCAGAGGAGGGATGCCTGCAAGAGAAAATAAAAGCAAAGTCAAAGCAAAAGATACTCCAGGCCTTTTCTCTGAAAACTGCGCTAAAAGATAGATATCCGTAACGAGCACTCCATCTTTTTCCATATTTAAAATAAATGCAAATACTCCAATCATCATTATAGAGTAAAGAAATAAATAAATAATAAACCCACTCAATCCCTCTGGAGATACTGATGCCAATCCCATTAAAGCAAAACCAACATGTCCAATAGAAGAAAAAGCCAACATTCTCTTGATATTAGTTTGTGCAATAGCTCCTAAAGCACCAACAATCATTGATCCACCGGATAAGAAAACCAAAACCAGCTGCCAATTATGGGCAATGCCTCCGAATACATCGAACAGGACTTTGGCAAACATCGCTCCAATTGCTAATTTGGGTACAACTGCCATGAAAGCAGTTACAGGTGTTGGCGCGCCTTCATACACATCAGGCGTCCACATATGAAAGGGAAAAGCTGAGAACTTAAATGCAATTGATGAAATAATAAAAACCATTCCTACTTGTAATCCAAGCAGAGAATCTGAGTACATTATGGTGTCATAAATCAAATGAAATTGTGTCGATCCGGTTGTCCCATATACAAGTGATATGCCGTATAATAGCAAGCCTGACGACAAAGCCCCCAAAATAAAATACTTTAATCCAGCTTCAGTAGATTTTGCGTTGTCTCTGCTAAATGAAGCCAAAATATAAAGTGAAAGTGATTGCATTTCAATCCCAATATAGAGTGACAAAAGATCGTTAGCAGATACGATTATCATCATTCCAACAATCGAAAAGTTTGCTAGAAGTGGAAATTCAAAAATTTGCAAATTGTTTTTCTTCAAATAATCATCGCTTAAATGCAATATTAATGCAGATAGCGTCAAAATTAATACTTTGAAAAATGAAGTAAACGCATTGCTAGAATAAAAGCCATTCATTACAGGATCAGGACTGATATCTTGCGTTAAAACAATTGCTGACGCCAAAAGAAGGAAAATTGCTGAAATGTTGTTGCTATAAGCAACTAAAGTTTTTCCATTAGAGAGTACTGATAAGGTCAAATAGCTTAGCGTAAATAAGACTATAAAGAGTTCTGGGATTATATATTTTATACTTTCAATCATTCACTCTATTCTCATTCTAGGCCTTCAATCAATAACTCTAGGCTAGGGCTGAAGACATCTAGCACTATTACAGGATAAAAACCCAAAAAAATTATCAAGATAACGAAAGGATATAAACAAAACTTTTCTCTAAGAGATAAATCTGCAATTCTTTTGATACTCTCTTTAATCAAGTCGCCAAACATCATTCTTTTATATAAAAATAATGCATAACATGCTGACAGAATAACCCCTAAAGCTGCTATCGCTGCATATATATAATTCTCATTAAAGAGACCAATAAGCGTCAAAAACTCTCCAATAAAACCTGAAGTTCCTGGCAATCCAATATTGCCAAGAGTAAAAATCATAAAAACAAATGCATAAGAAGGCATATTATTAGTCAGCCCCCCAAAAGATGATATGTCCCGAGAGCCAGTCCGCTCATAAATAACACCAACCACAAGAAATAATCCTGCAGAAATAAACCCATGACTTAGCATTTGAAAAACAGCACCATCTAGGCCTTGTTGATTAAAAGAAAACACACCTACAGTAACAAATCCCATATGTGCAACTGAAGAGTAAGCTATTAGCTTTTTCATGTCCGTTTGAGCTAACGCTATAAGTGAGGTATAAACAATGGCTATAATAGAAAGAAGAAATACGAAGTTTTGAAAATATAATGAGGCCTCATAAAACATTGGCAGACTAAATCTTAGAAAACCATAACCTCCCATTTTTAAAAGTATTGCAGCTAAGACTACTGATCCTGCAGTTGGAGCTTGAACATGAGCATCAGGCAACCAAGTATGTAGAGGAAACATAGGCAGTTTAACTGCAAATGAAGCAAAAAAAGCAAGCCATAAGAATGTTTGCATTCCAACGGGCATAAAAATGCCTAAAAAGTACATTGGCTTATGATCAAACTTAAAATTCAATAATTTCGTGATATCAGTAGTTCCAGACACGTCCCACATCACAATCATCGCGATTAGCATCAAAATGGAACCAAGTAACGTATATAAAAAAAACTTGAACGAAGCAAAAACTCGATCCTTCCCACCCCAAATGCCAATTATTAAAAACATCGGAATTAAACCAGCCTCAAAAAACACATAGAAAAGAAAAAGATCCAAAGAAACAAAAACGCCTATCATTAAAGTTTCAAGAAGCAAAAAAGCGATCAAGAACTCTTTAACCCTTTTATTAATCCCCCAACTTGACAAGAAAACGATTGGCATTATCGAGGCTGTTAATAACACCAAAGAGATCGAAATACCATCAATACCGAGCTTATAATTGAAAAAACCTAGCCATAAAAATTCCTCAACAAATTGAAATCCCGCATTAGTATAATCAAATTGTGAAAGTAAAAAGATACTCAAGAAAAACACAAATAATGAAGTGACCAAACTTACTCTTTTTGCATTTTCTGACGCTCGTAAATCTGACCCTTGAACAAATAATGAGATTATTGCTGCACCCAAGAGTGGCAAAAATGTAATTAGTGATAGAATGAAAGTCATATTAGTAGTCAATCAGATAGAAAACAAAAGCTGACAAAATCAAAGAGAAGCCAATTATCATTACAAGCGCATAATGATAAACAAATCCAGACTGAGCTTTACTTGTTAAAGAGACAAATTTTGGTATAACAACCATAGCGAGACCGTGGATACTTCCATTTATAATAAAAATGTCTCCGAGTTGCCAAAAGGTCTTTGAAATAAATTTAATAGGTTTAATGATAATAGCTTCATAAATCTCGTCAAAATACCATTTATTTAGCAAGAACTGATAAAGTATGTTTAGTTCCTTTGCTAACAATATGGGAGCCTTTTGATTGAACAAATAAAAATAAAATGCCAAACCAACCCCTAACAGCATAGCGCCAAACGGAGCAAGCTTCACACCTAAGGGCACATAATGGAAATCATGTAGAATGGTGTTTTTTGAAGAAAGTAAGATTGCATCTGCAAAAATTTGGTATTTTTCGCTAGTGAAAGAATACTCAAATAAGCTACCAAAAAATATTGACCCCAAGCATAAAAGAATTAATGGAATCAGCATATTCCAACTTGGCTCATGACAATGTAGAAAAACGTCCTTATTTCCCCTAAATTGCCCAAAAAAAGTTAAGAACACCAGTCTCCAGCTATAAAAGCTAGTCAAGAAGGCTGAAAATATTAACATATAAAAAGCAAACGGTGTGAAGTCATTTGTTGAAGCGAATACACCTTCTATAATTATATCCTTTGAAACAAAGCCAGATAAGCCAAAATTAAAACCAAAAATGTAATAGCTCAATGGGATACCTGCTCCAGTTATTGCTAGTGTACCTATAAGCATCATTACAAAAGTCCAAGGAAGTTTTAACCTCAGTCCACCAAATTTTCTTATATCTTGCTCATGATGCATAGAATGTATAATTGATCCAGCGCCTAAAAACAATAAAGCTTTGAAGAATGCGTGAGTAAAGAGATGAAAAATAGCTGCGTGATAGAATCCTGAACCAGCTGCAACAAACATAAAACCCAATTGTGAACACGTTGAGTAAGCGATTATTCTCTTGATATCATTTTGAACTAAGGCGACTGATGCAGCAAAAAATGCTGTGCTAGAACCAATAATTACAACAAGTGATGAAGTGACTGGAGCCATCTCAAATACTGGCGAAAACCTGCAAATCAAGAAAACGCCAGCTGTAACCATAGTTGCCGCGTGAATAAGCGCTGAAACTGGAGTAGGGCCTTCCATGGCATCAGGCAACCAGGTATGCAAAAATATTTGGGCGGATTTACCCATTGCACCTACAAAAAGAAAAAAGCAAATTATTTCTACTATGCTCAATTCAAAAAAAATAGGCTTATCAAATGTTCTATTGGATGTCTCTAAAGATAAAAAAATGTCGCTAAAGTAGACGGTGTCAAAGGTCACATAAATAAGAAAAATACCAACTAAAAAGAAAAAATCACCTACTCTGTTGACTATAAAAGCCTTTATTGCAGCACTATTAGCACTAGGTTTCTTATAATAAAACCCTATCAACAAATAAGAGGCTAGACCAACGCCCTCCCATCCAAAAAATAGCTGCATTATGTTATCTGCACTTACCAATACGAGCATTGCAAATGTAAAGAGTGATAGGTATGAAAAAAATCTCGCCTTATAAAGATCTGTTTTCCCCCAGTTATGATCATTTTCCATATAGCCGATAGAGTATAGGTGTACAAGCGAAGATACACTCGTTACTACAACAAGCATAGTTTTACCTAAACTATCTAATTTGATTGACCAATCTGCTACGAAAGACCCTGACCTTAACCATGCGAATAAAATCTTTGAGTCATTATTTAAAGAAAAAACTCCCAAAAAAATTAACCAGCTAGCTAAAGCACTCAATAACAATACTATAGTCGCAAAAACTATAACCTGCTTTTCTCCAAACACTTTGTGAAAAAAACCACAAACAAAAGCCCCAAAAAGTGGCGATAATATTATAAACTCCAGCAAGAATTAACCTTTCATCGTATTAGCTTCATCTACGAGAATAGAGCTTCTTAACCGGTAAAAACAGACCAATATTGCTAGTCCTATCGACGCCTCTGCTGCAGCAACTGTCAATACAAACATTGTGAAAATTTGACCTACCATATCATTTAAAAAAACAGAAAATGCTACAAAATTTATATTTACAGCAGCTAAGATCAATTCAAGAGACATCAGCACGATAATGACATTTTTTCTATTCAAAAAAATACCAAATACACCAACTACTAATAGCACAGCGGCCACTGCCAGATAATATTCTAAGGGCACCATCTAAATACCCTCTCCTGGTTTTATATCAATTACCTCAATAGAGTTATTGGGAGACCTATAGATTTGCTCAATTACATTTTGTCGTTTAACGTTAGGTCTTTTTCTAAGAGTAAGGACAATAGATCCTATCATAGCTATCAACAAGATAATTCCTGCTGCCTGAAATATAAAGAAGTAGTCTGTATAAATTACTTTTCCTAAGGCAACGGAATTGCTATCGGATAAATTGAGTGGTGAACCTGAATTAGAAAATGCCGCATCTTTAAACTCCCAAGGAACTAAGGCGAGCAATAGTTCTGCCAGGATCAACATCCCTATAAACAAACCAAAAGGTAGATATTGAACAATCCCAGTTCTTAGATTGGCGAATGAAATATTCAACATCATTACAACAAACAAAAACAAAACGGCTAGAGCCCCAACGTACACAATCATCAGTATCAACGCCAAAAACTCGGCACCCAGCAATATAAAAAACCCTGCTACTCCAAAAAAACATGTTATTAGCCAAAGAACGGAATGAACAGGATTATTTGCGAAAATTACAAATATAGCTGATAGCACAGTTATCCCTGAAAAAAAGTAAAAGAAATAAAGTTGAACCATTGAAATACCTGATTATCTGTAGGGAGCGTCCATTTTAATGTTTTCTGCTAAAACATGTTCCCATTTATCACCATTTTCCAACAGCTTTTCTTTGTTATAATACAATTCTTCTCTAGTCTCGGTTGCGTACTCAAAGTTTGGCCCCTCAACTATCGCATCTACAGGACAAGCTTCTTGGCAAAAACCACAGTAAATACACTTTGTCATATCGATATCATACCGAGTTGTTTTTCTGGATCCATCTTCTCTTACCTCTGCATCTATTACTATTGCTTGTGCAGGGCAAACAGCTTCACAGAGCTTACATGCTATACACCTTTCCTCACCATTTGCATATCTTCTCAACGCATGTTCTCCGCGGAAACGTGGTGAAATGCGTCCTTTCTCATATGGATAATTTATTGTTGCTTTGTTTTTAAAAAAATACTTGAACGCTAAGGCAAAAGCCTTGAAAAAATCTAGCCAAAGCAAATATTTAAAGAAATATCTGATATTACGCTTATACATCAAATTACCACCTTGCATAGTTAAGGACATCAAAATGAGCCATGAAAGAAACAAATACAACCCATGCTAACGAGCCAGGCAACATTACCTTCCAGCCTAAGCGCATTAACTGATCATATCTAAATCTAGGAACAAGTCCTTTTATTAAAGAAAAAATAAAGAAAATTAAAAGCATCTTTGAAAGCATCCAAAAAACTCCATCCGGCATAAAAGAGAAAGGTGAAAGCCAGCCACCAAAAAATAAAATGGTCATCAATGCTGTCATTAACAGAACAGCACTTAGCTCTCCAATCATAAATAACAAATAAGGAGTCGAAGTATACTCAACTTGATAGCCAGCAACCAATTCCGCCTCTGCTTCGGGCAAGTCGAAAGGTGGTCTGTTTGTCTCTGCAAGAGCTGAAACTAAGAAGAAGAAGACCATTGGCAAATGAGGCAGCCAGAACCAGCTAAAAAGTCCGTAGCTACCTTTTTGAGCCATTACAATCTCACTTAAATTTAGTGACCCTGAAGATATGATTACGCCAATGATGATAAAACCAATAGAAACTTCGTAAGAAATCATCTGCGAAGCAGATCTCAAACTACCCAAAAATGGGTACTTTGAATTTGATGCCCACCCTCCCATTATTACGCCATAAACTTCTAAGCTTGAAACAGCAAAGAGATATAAAATGCCAATATTTAAATTCGATATTACCCACCCTTCATTAAATGGAACTACAACCCAAGCAATAAGCGCTAACACAAAGCTTATGAGCGGTGCCAAAAAGAAAACTACTTTATCAGACTGTGTTGGAACAATGATTTCTTTGAAAACGTGCTTTAATAAATCAGCAAAACTTTGTAATATTCCAAAAGGGCCAACTACGTTAGGTCCTTTTCTCAACTGAAGTAATCCCCAAACTTTTCTTTCTCCATACATGATGAAAGCTAAGCTGGCTAAAACACCCAGTATTACTAATAAGCATTGACTTGCAACTATTACAAAAATTCCAAAATTTGTTTCAAAAAAAGGCATTTAGCTTGCCTCTTTAATTCTTGTAGAATTTCTATATCTGGCAAGCTTACCCATAATTTTGCTTGATCGACAAATGCTATTGGAGAGATAGAACTCGTTTAAGTAGCTTGAAAGAATCGTTTTTGATACCAACCTCTTTTCCTTTTGTGCTTTCTCCCAAGGCACTTCAATAATTTCACCAGGTTTTGAAATTATCGGGATTTCCTCAAACAAACTACTTCTTAATCCATTTAGGTCAAACCAACGTGGTAGAAACCCTAATTTTTCTGACAGTGCTCGAATTATTCTCCAGTTTTCTTTAGCCTTACCCGGCGGTTGAATAGCTTTTTTTGCATACTGACTTCTTCCTTCTGTATTTACAAAGATACCGTCCTCTTCTAAATAGCATGCCGAAGGGAAAATAAGATCTGCGGAAGCCGCGCCTTTATCTCCATGGCTGCCCTGATAAATTACAAAACATTTTTGGTCAGGTACTACCGACTCACAACCAAGGTTATAAACTACATCTGCTTCACTCAAAAATTTTTGTTTGTCACTAGATACAGCTTCAAAACCTAAATCTAAACTCCCTACCGCACTTGCATTTGGATGAATCACAAGAAATTTTGATTTATATTTTTCTACAATTGACCTAACTGCATTAATAGCAGCACCAGAAGACTTGGTATCTAAAAAACCATACCCCACCAAAAACAATGTGTCAGCCCAAAAAGATTTTTTTGAACTCACCTTATCCAAGAAAGTCTGAAAATCAGAAAATGAGCATCCCAATTCTTCAACATCATAAGTTAAATTTTCTTCAAGCCCCAACCGGTAAACGTTTGCACCACTTAACCAAGCTTTTCGTATTCTGGCGTTAATAACAGAAGCTTCTTTTCTAGGGTTAGAACCAAGAAGAATAATGTTCTTAACATTATCAATATCTTCTATTTTGCCATTACCCACATAATACGATCTACTACTTAGAGTGCAGCTTGCACCAAAATCTCCTAGAATTTTTGATCCCTCAAGATACTCACATAACCTGCTAGCTGCATATAGCGCTTCTACGTTCATCAAGTCTCCCGCCACAAATGTCGTTTTTCCACTTTGCATTTTCTCAGAAGCTAATGAAATCGCGTCTTCCCAACTTATTGACTCAAAACTGCCGTCGGTTTTCTTAAAAGGAGTGTCAAGCCTCTGGACCCTTATACCATCCCAAACAAATCTACTTTTATCAGAAATCCATTCCTCATTAACGGAATGATTTTCTCTTGGTATTATCCTCATTACACGATTTCCTTTGGAGTCTACCCTTATGTTACAACCAGTACCATCCATAACATCTATTGTTTCGGTCTTCTGCAACTCCCAAGGCCTAGCTGAAAAAGCATATGGTTTAGAGGTAAGCGCCCCAACCGGACAAAGATCGATAATATTTCCCTGCAATTCACTATCTAGGGTTTGACTTAGATACGTTACTATCTCAGAGTCTTCTCCTCTACCTGTCTGTCCCATCTGATCGATTCCGGCAACTTCAGTTGTAAACCTCACACACCGAGTACATGATATGCATCTGGTCATATGTGTCTCAACTAAGGGTCCAAGATCAAAATCTTCTACAGTTCTTTTGTCCTCAGTATATCTTGATTTGCCAAAACCAAAAGACATAGCTTGGTCCTGTAGGTCACACTCGCCACCCTGATCGCATATGGGACAATCTAAAGGATGATTAATTAAAAGAAATTCCATCACGCCTTTTCTTGCGCTTTTCACCATTTCAGAGTTGGTCAGTACTTGAGGTGGTTCTCCATCAGATCCTGGTCTTAAATCTTTTAGCTGCATAGCGCAAGAAGCAGTAGGCTTAGGTGGTCCACCTACAACCTCAACCAAACACATTCTACAGTTGCCTGCAATAGACAGTTTTTCATGATAACAAAAGCGAGGTATCTGTATTCCCAAGAGTTCACATGCCTGAATGATAGTTAAGTTTTCATCAAAATCGTGAACTGTTTCATTTATTTTAACTTTTTTTGTAGTCATTTTGATTTATTCTGCTGCTTGAATGACTTTTTTTGATGAATTAGCCATTATTCTATCTTCAACCTCACTTCTAAAATGTCTTATTAATCCTTGAATTGGCCACGCCGCCGCATCTCCAAGCGCACAAATTGTATGACCTTCAACTTGCTTAGTGATTTCTAATAACATGTCTATTTCATCTACAGAAGCTTGTCCTGCAACAAGCCTTTCCATAATTCTCATCATCCACCCAGTACCCTCTCTGCAAGGCGTACACTGGCCGCAACTTTCATGTTTGTAAAACTTTGACAATCTCCAAATTGCTTTTATAACATCGGTTCTACTATCCATAACAATGACAGCTGCCGTACCAAGCCCTGATTGCTGCTCTTTTAGCCAATCGAAGTCCATTAAAGCATTATCACAAACTGTCTTGGGTATTAGTGGCACAGAGGCACCGCCTGGAATTACTGCTTTTAAATTTTCCCAACCACCAACAACTCCTCCACAATGCTTATCAATTAAGTCTCTTAAAGAAATTGACATTTCTTCTTCTACAACACATGGATTATTAACATGTCCTGAAATTGCGAAGAGCTTAGTTCCGTGATTATTTTTTCTGCCAAGGCTTGTAAACCAACCACTTCCTCTTTTTAAAATAGTCGGAACAACAGCAATTGACTCAACATTGTTTACCGTGGTAGGGCAACCATAGAGACCCGCTCCAGCTGGAAACGGAGGTTTCATTCGGGGCATACCTTTACGTCCCTCAAGAGACTCTAACAATGCCGTCTCTTCTCCACATATGTAAGCTCCAGCTCCATGATGGCTATAAACGTCAAAAGAAACCCCTGTTTTACAAGCATTTTTACCTAAAAACCCCTTTTCATATGCCTCAGCAATAGCTAACTCGAGCTGTTCCCTCTCCCTTACATATTCACCTCTTATATAAATATATGCTGCAGAACAGCCCATTGCTATGCCAGCTAACAAGCATCCTTCTAAAAGACTATGTGGCTCATGTCTGAGAATTTCTCTGTCTTTACAAGTCCCAGGCTCTGACTCGTCTGCATTTATAACCAAATATTTTGGCTTTTCACTACTTTTTGGCATAAATGACCACTTCAAACCTGTAGGAAACCCAGCACCTCCCCGCCCTCTCAAGCCTGAATCTTGAATGGTTTTAATTATGTGGTCGGGACCTTTTGATATGACCGCCTGTGTATCAACCCAGCCTCCTCGTGACATCACTCCCTTTATTGAGCGGTCAAAAAATCCATAAATATTTGGAAAAATTTTGTCTTTGTTTTTAAGCAAATCTCAACCCCTAAATCTTTCAATCGAAGCATTCTCAAATGACAATTTTTTCCTACTATATTTTTTTGTCATATCTGCAGGCTCTGAAGAAAACCTCCCTTTCCTTGACCCGGGAATTGGAGTGTTATTTTTCTCAATGTCATTAATAAGCTTTTCAAATGAGTCTTTATCAAGATCCTCGAAATAATCTGATCCGATTTGAACAACAGGTGCGTTTGCGCAACCACCTAAACATTCAACCTCTTCCCAACTCATAAAACCATCAGAGGACAGTGATTTCTGTCTCTCATTCACTCTAGATTTACAAATATTAATCAAATCCTCTGAACCTCTTAGCATACAAGGTGTTGTACCACAAACTTGGAAATGAGCCTTAGATCCTACTGGTGCCAAGTGAAACATAAAGTAAAATGTAGCTACTTCTAAAACTCTTACCTCAGGCATATCTAAAAAATTAGCAACAAATTCTATTGCTGGTTTTGAGACCCAACCCTCTTGCTCTTGTGCTCTCCACAATAATGGTATTACCGCACTGGCTTGCCTACCTTTAGGGTATTTTTTTAATTGGGCTTTGGCCCAATTAAGGTTTACCTTTGTAAACTTAAAGTTCTCCGGTTGCTCCTTTGAAAGCCTTCTAAGCATTATCTATCAATCTCCCCAAATACAACATCTAAGGATCCTAAAATAGCAGAGACATCAGCTAGCTGATGGCCTTTAGTTATTCTTTCCATAGCTGATAAATGCACGAACCCTGGGGCTCTGAGTTTAACTCGATAAGGCTGATTTGTACCATCAGAAACGATAAAAACGCCAAATTCACCTTTTGGAGCTTCTACGCAAGAATATATACTACCTTCGGGCACCCTAAATCCTTCAGTGTAGAGCTTAAAATGATGGATTAATGCTTCCATAGAATTTTTCATATCGTCTCGTTTGGGAGGAGAAAACTTTCCTCTAACCAATACATCGTCACCAACCGTATCCTGCAATTTTCTGATTGACTGCTTAATTATACTTACACTTTCTCTCATTTCCTGAATTCTTAGCAAATATCTATCATAGCAATCGCCGTTTTTTCCTATTGGTATAGAAAACTTATACTCACTATATGTTTCATACGGTTGAGCTCGCCTCAAGTCCCAAGGAACTCCAGACCCTCTGAGCATAACTCCAGAAAACCCAAGCTCAATTGCGTCAGTTTTTGACACAACACCAATATCTACATTGCGTTGCTTAAAAATTCGATTTTCTGTGAGAAGACCCTCAAGATCGTCAAGCTTTTCAGGAAAATTCTCAGTCCAAGTAAAAATATCTTCAAATAAAGTCGGTGGAAGATCCTGATGTACTCCTCCAGGCCTAAAGTAAGCGGCATGAAGCCGAGCGCCGCATGCTCTCTCATAAAACTCCATAAGCTTTTCACGTTCTTCAAATCCCCAAAAAATAGGTGTCAGTGCTCCTACATCCATTCCCTGTGTTGTAATGTTTAATAAATGGTTGAGCACTCTCCCTATTTCACAAAATAGAACTCTTATATCTGATGCCCTCTTTGAAATTTTTATATTACACAATTTCTCAAGAGCTAAGCACCAAGCATGCTCTTGGTTCATTGGGGCTACATAGTCTAATCTATCTAGGTAAGGAAGATTTTGAAGGTATGTTCGGGACTCCATAAGTTTTTCAGTACCTCTATGAAGTAATCCAATATGTGGGTCTACCCTTTCCACTATTTCGCCGTCAAGCTCAAGAACCATTCGAAGCACACCATGCGCGGCCGGATGCTGAGGCCCAAAATTCATCGTTAGGGTATTTTTTTTTGTATCCTTGTTATCTAGCATTATTTCAATTCTGGTCTTTTGTATCAGCGCTCGTGTACGCTTCTGGATTATCCCAGGGGCTTAAGAAGTCAAAGTCTCTGTAACCTTGAGTAAGTGATGTTGGTTCGTATATTACTCTCTTCTCCACTTCATCATACCTAACCTCTAAAAAACCAGATGTAGGAAAATCTTTTCTCAAGGGATGTCCTTTAAAACCATAGTCAGTTAAAATTCGTCTTAAGTCAGGGTGGGATGTGAATTTCACTCCAAAAAGATCAAATAATTCACGTTCAAACCAATTGGCACACTCAAACACAGACGTTATACTTTGCACTTCATCACTTTCATTAATCGAAATGGTCACTCTGCACCTCTTGTTTTCAGTCATTGACAAAAAATGATAGATTACCTCAAATCGTTGTTCTTTAGCGGGAAAATCGACTGCTGTTATATCAATTAAAGTGTTAAATGAGAACCCTTTTTTCGACTTTAGGTGAGTTACCATGGTCACTAGGGCCGTAGGAACAATGTCTAGCAAAATATGATTGTTACTCTCTTTAACATCTAATACTGCTTCCAAGAGAGCCGGAGCGAGGCTGGATTTAAAGCTATTCAAATCGACCATCTTAGCGCTTCACAGTACCAGTTCTTCTGATCTTTTTTTGCAACTGCATAATCCCATAAAGCAAAGCTTCGGCACTTGGGGGACAGCCTGGAACGTAAATATCAACCGGCACAATCCTATCGCATCCTCTAACTACTGAGTAAGAGTAATGATAATACCCGCCCCCATTTGCACAGCTACCCATAGAAATTACATATCTAGGTTCCGGCATTTGATCATAAACTTTTCTTAGCGCTGGAGCCATTTTATTAGTCAAAGTTCCAGCAACAATCATAAGGTCCGATTGCCTTGGACTACCTCGAGGAATTGCACCGAAACGTTCAAGATCATATCGAGGAATTGAGGTGTGCATCATTTCAACGGCACAGCAAGCAAGCCCAAATGTCATCCAATATAGACTACCTGTACGAGACCAATTAATAACGTCATTGACTGTGGTAAGAATGTAGCCTTGATTATCTGTTCCCGCTAAGGAAACGTTCCAGTTACTTTCGTTTTGATCTATATCTTGTAAAGATTTTTTAATTACTCCCACTCTAAGGCCCCCTTTTTCCATTCATACACAAAGCCAATAGTCAAAATTAAAAGAAATAACATCATGGACCAAAAACCGAGTGGCCCAATGTATTGGAACCCTACTGCCCAAGGGAACAAAAATGCGACTTCTAAATCGAAAATAACAAAGAGAATAGCGACCAAATAAAATCTTATATCAAATTTTAATCTTGCACTTTCAAAAGGCTCAAATCCACATTCATACGCAGAGTTTTTTTCAGAGTCAGGGTTAGACACTGCTGCCAATAGGGGCGCCAACATCAAAATTAGGCCAAAAGCCACAGATAACCCCAAAAACACTGCCAGCGGAAAATATTCTTCCAGATACCCAGTCATCTAAGCCCCCTTATATATCCTTTTACATGTATATACTTTAAGTAATAATAAATATAGTAAAAAATTTTAATTTCTACGGTTAAAAAGCCACACCCTCAAAAGATCACATTCGTCGAATAATTAGCAAAAGTGAAAGCTAGTTTCCGATTTCATTTCTAACTACATCCCTAGCCTGAAGCGTCAACCCTGTAGAGCCTAGTATCTGAGAGAGTGTTCGGCTGTATAGTGATAACGGCTGCGTTGCCACAAAAACTATATCATCTGGCCTCATTTCGAATAGATTAGATAAGCTCACTCTTGTAGGGTCAGTTATGTCCAAATGAAAAGCCTGAAATGACTTTTTCTTTTTTCTTAAAACATAAATCTGGCTAAAGTCTGAGGTGGTACTATTAAGTACAGTACCAGAGAAAATTGTATCGGATAATGAGGGACGCAGATGAGAGTTGATAGGTATAGCTCTTTGAGCGCCAGTCTCTCCAACCAGTAGCACCTTTTCTTTCTTGTAATTAAGTGTGTTTACAAAAATCCTGTCACCCGGAAAAATACGAATTTTTTTTAAGGTATTTCTCATTAAATTATTGTAAGAAATACTGAACTCCCTATCTCCACGAAAAATTGATATTTTTGCGTCTACAGTTGAAGACACTGGAAGCTCATCTAAAATTTGCTCAATATAAATTGGAGTAGATGTGTAAGGGATTGACTTTGTTTTCATTCCAATGGAAACAGAAAAATGCTTACTCCTGAAATTCTTTATGAATAAATTAAAGTCCGTGTTTCCACCTGTCTCAACCACTTTTTTGTAAATTAAATCTTCTAGTTCAGTAAGTGTCTTACCCTCCGCCCTTATCCTACCCAACTGAAAAAAGTTTATCAAACCATCTTCATTAACCATCATACTACGCGTTACCATATCCTTTTTCGTACCAATACCACCTATTAATTCCTCATATCCTATCACGTCACCTATACCGATTAGATAAGGACCGGGGTCATTGATGATCGGATGCCTCTCTACTAAAGCGAGCTCAGCGGAAATCAACTTTGCTGGTTCTTTTAAGTCGCCTGCCTCTATTATATAACGCTTGTAAGGAGCACTATTGGCTAATTTTATATTTTTAGAAGTCATTGGAACTATAACAACATTACTATCCTGCTGTTTCTCAGACCTATCCGACCTAGAGATCGTCTTTAGCTCAATTGGAAAGTAAACTCTTCCGCAAGCAGAAAGAGAAAGCACGCCCACCAGCATCAATAACAAAAATAGACGCCTCATTGTGGCCTGCAAATTGGATTGAAAATCGCTCAATCTATAAGAAAAAATCCGAGACATTTTTTTTCTTTCTCCCAAACAGCATTTGAAAACTTTTTGTAAGTAAATTCGTCGAACTGAAAAGATCTACCGATTAAAATATAAAAATCGCATTGTTCGATAAACTTAAATTTCGTTAGGTCACCAATTTCAGCACCTAAAACACAGATAATTTTATCAAACTCTGAATATTTGTTTTTTATTTTTTTTATCTCTCCAGCCCCTATCATACCATCCACATCATAAAACGATAAAATATTTTTGTTCGAAGTTTCTTGAGCATTAAGGTTGCTATAATCAGATGCAAAATTTTTCTTTGAACTAGCAGTGAATGTTTTTTTACTTAGTGAAGTATCCAAACAAACAATTTTCGAATATTCTGTCGCCAATAGACTTGAAACACTCTCAGAAAACTCTGACGCAAGAGAATTGCTCCGTTTTTTTTGTGAGAGATCTACAATGCAGCCGCACTTGCCCATTTCCATTGCAAGCGAAAAGAATGATTGACTGATCACAGTTTCATCAGATCTTTTACCCATCTGCTTTAACTGCCTGTATTTAATTTTATAGATTCTTAAGAAATTAGTTAAACCTTGGATCTGTGAAAGTGAACACACCTTCCTTAAAGAAGATTGTCTAAATAGAGCATATGCGATACCTACAAAAAGAGAAATCATAACTCCCAAAGCAACAATTAATCTTTTATTTGGAAAAGCTCTTCTAAATGGAGGAACAGCTCTGGTTAGTAAAACTGGTTGGTCAACGTTAGCAAGCCCAGTTGTTAATATTTTTTCTTTTAACTGATCCTTTAGCAATTCAAAAACCAACTTTTTCTTTGAAACATCCAATGCCAATTCCTGAAATCTATTTTCAATATTCATTAATTGCTTTGTTTGCTCTTCTCGTTTAACTATATTTTCTTCTAAAACTTGCATCTGTTGTTTTAAGCTCGCCAACTCCCGACTAACAATTTTTTTTATTTCTTGATTTATTGCAAGGGCTTCTGTCGATATATTATTAATCTTTGCTAAAGCTGTCAGAAAAGACCTCGAGAGCACTCCCTGCACATCGTTTGACGATATAAATGTTTTGATCTTTTCATGATCCATTTCTTTTAAATTTGAAAACAGCAACCTCGCTCGATTTAAATCACTTAGTGACTTTTCAAGCTGGCTCAGGTTAGCAATTTCCTTATTCAACTCAGAAACAAAGGGACTTGGAGGGATTTTCATTGGTATAGTCAGAATTATCGGGCTGATATTCTGAGAAGATGAAATTTCTATGTTCATAAGAGGAGTATGTTTAATTAAGAAACTTTGTATTAACTTATTAGCTTCCGTGTATTCGAGTTGAGCCTCTGTAATGACCTTTGACAGATATTTTTTTACGTTTTGGTAATCCCGGGTGCTATTCCTTTCGTGTCTAATAAAATATTTTTCTACGATTTGATTTGCGAGATTAGCTGAAAACTCTGGGTCCTCACTCTCTATCGACAATCTGAAAGCACTACTTTCACCAGAACCTCCCCTATCGTAGTCAACCTCAAGCATCCCATTCACACATTGCACTAATAGAAATATTTTTTGACTTTGGCTAGGAGCCTTATCCTCCGATATGCCAAGTAAAATTAAGAATGACCTTAAAGAAAATCGTGAAGTCTCTTTCGACGGTAAAGGACAGAGTTTTTGCATCATCTGGCTATCCAACTCAGCATTATTAAAAATGACCGTTCTCAAAAAAGACTCACTTCTAATCTCTGAGAAAAAACTATCAGTTTCCCCACCAAGAATGCCACTGCCAAAAAAGCTCGCAACTCCTGAGCTTTGCACGCTATTTAATAACGAACCGGAGCTCTGTACTTTTCCCCCGGGTTTTTCGAAAACGGTTTCTGCCTTGTATGTAGGCTTAAGGATGCTACATACCCATAAAGATATAGGAATAGACATTATAATAAATACCAGCAAACCATATCTAAAACGCCAAATAATTTTAAACAAGTAAACTAAATCAATCTCGTCGTTATCCAATTGTTGCTTCTCATCGAATGACATGTGTCTCTTCTTTATAGGTGCTTATCCATAAGTTTATTGGAAGTCTTTAAATGCAATGATTAAGACATTCCGAACCTCTCTAACAAATCAAGTTGCATAATAACCTATGCATATCAAATAGCAATCGTGATCTTCATTAATAAATGCTTAACTTCCTTGCTGTATTTACTGTGTATTTTAAACAGTTTTTTATCAAAAACTCATAAAGCTATAACAATCGAAATTTTGCAAAAAAAAGTTTTTTAATTCTTTTTAAATATTATAAAGTTCATATTTAAAAAATTAATTACCATTGCTGTTGCAGAACCGGCTGCAGAGGCAAAAAGATAACTATAATTTAATTGTTGAAAAGTTAACATGACAAAAAAGAACATACCATAATTAATGAGCATTCCCAAAGCCATAAATAAGTAATATACGAACACTTGAAAAATTTTATTGTTATATGTGTTTTTAAATGTAAATTTTCTGTTTAAATACCAAGTATAGAAAATTGTGATAATAAGTGAAAATAACTTTGCAGAAAAAGGATCACTGATATCATATTCTACTAATAGAAACAAAATTAGAAAATCTATTAACAAAGCAGACCCCCCAACGAGGCTAAACCTTAAGAACCTAGGGATTAATTTGTAAAGCATGGGCACCTACAAAGCTCGTCATATCCGTTTATAATTTTACTAAAAAAATCTTTTAGTAATTATGATGTAAAGTATTTTAAAAATATGATGCGGCCTTATTTTTTTTCCTTCATCATATGACCTTCCATAATAGTTCACTGGAACTTCGAAATGAGACCTACTAGATGAAATTACCTGGGATAAGATCTCTGCTTGTTGCTCCCATCCAATAGTTTTTAGCTTTTCGATGTTGAGAAGTTTTCGCTTGAATATAATATAACATGAATAAATGTCTGTGAATGTAGTATTATGAAGAACATTAAATAAGAAAGTTATTAGCCTGTTACCCTGTTTATTCCAGAAGTAACTTACTCTTGTTATGTTAGGTCCAGACATACGGCTACCTAAAACTAGATCTGCATTAAAACGTATTATTGGCTCCATGAGTTTTGAATAGTCAGAAGGATCATACTCTAAATCTGCATCTTGGAAGAGTATAAAATCTCCTTTTGAGGCTTTTATACCTTCAACTATCGCTGCGCCTTTACCCTTGTTTTGTTTCATATTTACAAGCTTATTATACAGGGATTTATGTTCTAACAGTATCTCTAGAGAGGAATCGCCTGAACCATCATTTACGACGACAATCTCAAAAGAGACAGTTGGGACCCTTTGCGCTTTCACAAGTTTCAATATACTTAATATTGTTTTTTCCTCATTAAAAACTGGTATTATTACTGAAACTTTAATCATTATGATCCTCGAATAATATGATCATAAATAACGTTTTAATAAAGATTTGTACATAAAAATAAATTATTTACATTTCCACTAATCAGTTCTATCAATGACCGATAATGAATAATTTATCTATCCTAATGCTAGCGAAACTTAAATGAACTGTTTGCTGTGTGGTTCAGCCAAATTAGATGTTGCTTTCTCTTTAGGACATCAACCTTTAGCTAATAAGTATCCCAAAGATACGTTAGAATTAAAGGAAGAAAAACTCTATATGATGAACGTAGACTTCTGCGAGACATGTTGTGCTTGCCAGATAAATTTAAATTTATCTAGAGACACATTTTTTAAAGATTATTACTACCTTTCTTCTGTAAATCAGGAGCTAGTTAAACATTTTGACGACTTTGCATCAGAACTTTCAGAGATGAAATTTGTTGTAGACATAGGTTCAAATGACGGCGTTCTTCTAAGACCATTAAAAAAATTAAATATAAAGTGTATAGGTGTGGATCCCTCAGAAAATGTTGGCCAATTAGCGAATTCAGATGGCCTGAAAACTATAATTTCATTTTTTAATAAAGAGGCTGCGAAAGAAATTTATGAATTTGGAGGAACCCCCGATTGTATAGTAGCCTCAAGTGTATTCACTCACCTTAATAACCATAAAGATTTTTTAGCAGACATATATAATTTGTTATCTGAAGATGGCGTATTTATTGTAGAAGTTGAATATTTGCTTAATATTTTAGATCAACTGCAATTTGAAAGATTTTATTTTGATCGGCCATTTTACTACTCTTTGACCAGCCTGAACATATTATTTAAGAACCATAATATGCGAATAGTAGACGTGAAACATATCGCTACTCATGGAGGATCTTTGAGAATTTATGTAAAGAAATCATCCTCCTCAGGAGTAGCTAGCACGCATGTTAAAAAAATATTGTCAGAGGAAGCAAAGTTACTTAACTTTAAATTTATTCATAAGCGATTTGAAGAATTTAATAAACAAATCAACTACCTAAACGAAAATCTTGTAGCATTTAAAAGAAAGAGCTTAAAGGTGGTGGGTTATGGATCCCCCGCGAGATTGGCTACTATTACCAATTTTGGGAATATTGATAACAAATTAATTGATTATATAATTGAAGATAGCGCCTTGAAAGCTGGCCGCTACAGCCCTGGGCAACACATACCTATAATAAGCTTTGAAAATGCCTCATTAAAGGATATTGAAATAATCGTTCTATTTGCATACGAATATTTTGGATCGATAGTTAAAAAGTTTGATGCCCATGAAGTCATTTTCTATAAACCTATCCCCTTTGAAAAGATAAATGAGGAAAAAAATTGAACTTTTACTTACAGAGAGATATTGAAGAAATAATAGATCGAGCTTACGCTGAACTATCAAGTCTATCATCTAAGAGAGTATTATTGGCTGGCGGCAAAGGATTTTTAGGAAGATATTTTACAGAAATATTTCGACAGTTTAACAAATCTTCAAGCTGCAAAATTCATCTGATTTCCGTAGATAATTTTGCATCATCTACTCCAGAGCCAAAGATTAATAATGAAAGCAAAGAAGCGATTGAATTTAGCTCTGGCGATATTTGTGATCAATCATTTATATCATCTCTTGGAAACTTCGATACGATAATAAATGCGGCTGGAATAGCAAGCCCATACCATTATAGAGCTAAACCACTTCAGACGCTTGATGTTTCCGTTAAAGGAACACGCAATTTGTTGGAGCTATCTAAAGCGAACAATGCCAAATTTACGTTTTTTAGCTCAAGCGAGATTTATGGTGACCCATCTCCTGACAAAATACCGATGCAAGAGAGCTACAGAGGAAACGTAAGCACTCTAGGCCCAAGAGCTTGTTATGACGAGAGTAAAAGATTAGGCGAAACTTTATGTTATATTTACAAACAATATTTTGGGACTCATACTAATATAATTCGCCCGTTCAATGTCTATGGTCCTGGCATGCAACAACAAGATTATCGCGTGATGCCAAATTTTGCTAGTAATATAAAATCGAACAAGAATCTTAAATTATATGGTAGCGCTACTCAGACCAGAACTTATTGCTATGTCTCAGATGCTATGATTGGATTTTTAAAAGTTATTTCTAAAGGCTTGGCGGGTGAACCTTACAATATCGGAAATCCTAGTCCAGAAATATCCGTTGCGAAACTTGCGGACCTGTTTATTAAATTATCTTATAATAAAATATCTAAAGATATTATTGACTATCCAGACTCCTATCCATCAGATGAACCAATGAGAAGATGTCCGGAGATAAAAAAAGCAATAGTTCAACTTAACTTTAATCCTATCGTAGACTTAGAAGATGGAGTTTCAAGGTTTCTTAATTGGACAAAGATTAATTATACGAGAAATGCATGATCAAATAAACATAGGTTTAATTGGTAAAGGTAACTGGGGAAAAAATTATTTAGCTACCGCAGAGAGAATATGTGATTTAAAAATAATTAATGTCACTTTAAGTATAAAACGATCATTTAACAGTTCCAATTTGGGCTCAGTTGTTCAACAAGTATTTCAAAAGAATAAGCTGTCCGGATTCATAATAGCTACATCACCACTTCATCAACCAAGAATTTTAACTACAATTCTTGAATTAAAAATACCAGTTATAGTCGAGAAACCGCTTTGTGTAAGAGAAGCTGATTTAAAGAAAATAAAAATGCTATGCTCAAAAAATACAATAATCTTTGTAAATCACTTTCATCTTTTTCTAAATAGCTTTCAGCAACTTGAGAAAAAAATACGATCAGATGACATTACTAAAATATATATTCAAGATGGAAATGATGGGCCTTTCAGAAAAGAATTTTCATCGCTATTTGACTGGGGACCACATGGTGTGGGCGTCTGTCTTAAGTTAATGAACGAATTTCCTTACAAAATAGAACATTACAAACTTTTGCCTAAAATTGGAAAAGATATTTTGCACTCAAATTGGAAAATAAAGATGTCTTTCTCTTCTAACCGAACCTGTTTTCTAATCATTGGTAATAAGTTTAAGAAAAAGAAGAGAACTATAAAAGTTTTTATTAGAGGCAAAATGCGGCCAATAATTATACGAGATAATATCGTCCATGATACAACCTTCTTAATACAAAAAGCTGAGGAGAAAACACGGCATGAAGCGCTACCAATGGAAATACTTCTCCAAGACTTCTTATCTAGTATAAAGAAAGGTATTAGTCAGGGAGATAAAAGTCTTGAAATAGCGTTAGAAAGTACAAAAATCTTATTGGAATTAGAAAAAATAATTTAAAGAAAAACCTTTAAGGCTAATTGAAATAAGCTAAGTTGATAAAATAGAAAACAGTCGATCTACAAAACAAATATTTCTTTTCATTGCATAATGTGGGAGCTCTAACTTCTAGAAGTCTAAACATTTTAAGTATCTAGAGAGTACTTCACTGAGAAGAAATTGTTATAAGAGAAAAGTATAGATCTTTAAGAAAATAATTTTCTGGTTTAGATCAGGTCAAATTAATATCTATCGTTTTAGTTTCATTTTTCAAAAAGTCGGTAATTAATCTTTCCTTCCAATCAACACTTAGAAATTCTGCCATTTAGTTATTAGTTAAAAATAGTTAACAATCCAAGATAAATGAATACTGTTTCCATAATATATTTTTGAACGAGCACATCTTATGTAAATTTTCATACAATAAGGTCTCAAATGTAGAATAAAACGAAAATCGGTTACACACTGGTCACACACACTTTGACAAAACACAGCTTGTTTATATAGAATCGACTTAATATAAATTTTGGTGTGACTACTGTTTAAGTTAATTGGAGTTGGTTTAAAGTGGTGCCCGGGGGTAGATTTGAACTACCGACACGCGGATTTTCAGTCCGCTGCTCTACCCCTGAGCTACCCGGGCATATTCTTTGGATACCTTAACTTACCTTATTTGTCCAACGCTAATTATCCTGAACTAACAGTTTTAATGGACTTTTATCTCTTTTGCGCTGCATCTCAAAGGAGCCTCCATTTGTCCACCCCCAAATCTTATTTGTTGGAATATCATCAAAGAAAAATCTCACAATAAAATCATATATTACCTTTTTCTCTGAACTTGTGCATGGCAAAAAATCAATAATAATTTTACCGCCTATCCCTAAAACTTTTATCAGTCGACAGATCTCATTACATGCTAGGAAATTTAGTTCCTTAGCCCCGATCTTTAGATTTCTACCCGAGTTGACGTCAATAGCAAAAAATGCACTGGTTTGTTCTAAAATTAGATAAGACCCATTAGGAATATAAATTGTTTTTTGACTAAGTTCGTTTATTTTATCCCATATCCCTAATCGTTCAAATATTCCTTCCTCCTCAATTACAAGGCATCTATCAATATCATACTTATCTAATGCACTTTTTTTTGCTTGACCATCGCAATATTTTTTTTTTAAAAAAATTGTGTTCATGATTAACTTGTGATGTTGGAGTATTTTTCCTAACTCTTCGAAAATCTGATCAAAGCTAATGTCAGCTATTCGAGACCTGCAAATTATGAATATACCCTCGTGTTCCTTTATTTTTTCCTCAAGTATAGGGATTATTTTATCTTTATAAAAATTCTTCGGTGTTTTTCTCGAAAATGAATATCCGCTCTTGCCCAATTTTAATATGAAATATTTAGAAATAATCTTTAATTTATCCGTAAAGATCTGCGGTTTGCTCTCATCGGAAAAAACTTTTGAAAGTAAAACTACTACCTTCCCTTCGTCATAATCAATGTTTGATTTAAGAAACCCCTGATGGCCATTAGGTAACTTTACGAAGTAGCCTCCTCTTTTAGATATTTTCCGTTGTATTTTTGCTTCAACAAAAGTATTTGGAGAATAAAAATCAGAATTTGCAGGAGGATCAATGAAAAGATCAACAATCTTTTTTGTATCGAGAACAGCAACAGCATTTCCAATACCATATTTTTCAATTATTAGTTCGGTATTCATCTTATTTTTTATAGAATCCCATTGCGCTTAATACTCCTATTAAGCTGGGTAGAGGCAAGCCAACAACATTTGAATAACAGCCAGATATAAATGGGAAAAAACTCTTTGCTCTCCCTTGGATGCTGTACCCCCCAGCACACCCAACCCACTCTCTACACGCAATATACGCCATAATTTCTTCCTCAGTTAACAACTTCATCTTTAGAACTGTTCTCACTAACTTGATTTTAATTGAACCATTGTGTTTAACGCAAAAAGCGGTATAAGCAAGGTGTCTTCTTCCAGACAACAAGTTCAAATATTCTTTAGCTCTTTTTTGATCAGATGTTTTCATCAATATTCTTTTGCCGACTGTTACAATCGTATCTGCAGTGATTAAAAATGATTGCTTTTCAGAAAAAATAGAATCTGCTTTTTTTAATGCTATTCTCTTCACATAGTGCTTAGGATCTTCATTAGCTTTGAGACTTTCATCGACATCCGGGATCTCCACCCTATTGGGCACTATTCCTACGGAATTTAGCAGCTCTTTTCTAGCGCCGCTACCAGAACCTAAAATAAGCTCTTTACTTATATCGGTAGTTAATTCTTCCTTTTGTAAGATCATAGGGTGTCATTTCAACTTGAACTTTGTCGCCGGCAAGAACTCTTATTCTATTTTTTCTCATCTTTCCAGCTGTATGCGCTATTATTTCATGCCCATTCTCGAGTTCTACCCTAAAGGTTGCATTTGGAAGCAATTCCTTTACTAACCCTGGAAACTCTAGCATTTCCTCTTTTGCCATAAAAACTCCAATGTGTTATTGTTGTTATAAGTATTTTTTGTTAAAAATAAAGGCTTTTTTTCCTTAGGAATAGTCTTGAAAACGATCCTTAATTTTTTCAAAAATGATATCCCTTATATTTCTGTAAGAACTAAGGGTTTTGTCGACGTTGTTTTCATCTTTTATGGGCTCGTCAACTTCCCAATTTTCAACCATTACACTCGAATATGTCGAATACTTATTAACTTCGTCTGAACACTCCTTTGTTAAAGGAATGACAAGATCAAAGCTACCTATAAAGCCACCGTTCTTTTCCATTTCTCTAAGAGATCGGACTCGATGTTTACTTAATTTAACATTAATTTCATCACAGACTTTTACAGTAAACCCGTCAATTTCTAAAGTGTCAAAGATTCCTGCAGATTGGACAAATATTCTTCTTCCAATAATTTTTTTAAATATGCCCTCTGCCATTGGAGATCTTACTGAGTTGTAATTACAGCAAAAAAGCACAGACTGTATCATTCTATTTTTCAAGTTTTATCTTTCATAAGTAAGAGCGTATATTAGGGTAAAGATTCGGCGTGATGTTTCTAAGTCAGTTTTAACTCTGCCATCTAGTCTTTCCATT
>CACIAQ010000013.1 GCA_902584635.1 uncultured Alphaproteobacteria bacterium | reverse complement strand
AATTATTTATAAACTTTTCCTTTGATATTTAAATTGATTAACGTTTTATACACAATACACTGGTACCTCAATCTATTGAAAATGTGTAGTCCCTTATTTAGTAGGAGCAGATATGGAAAAATATGACCTTTATATAAATGGAAAATGGCAAAGGCCTTCTTCTGGAAATTATTTTGATTCTGATAATCCATACGATGGTAAGGTATGGGCAAATATTGCTAGAGGCAATGGAGAAGATATAAATTTAGCAGTAACGGCGGCTAAGAATGCTTTTGAAGACCATTGGGAACCAATGAAACCAACTGAGAGAGGTAAAATATTAGTTCGGCTGGCAGAACTTATTGAAAGAGAAGCAACAAGGCTGGGTGAAATAGAGGTGAAGGATAATGGAAAACTTTTTGCTGAAATGGGTGCTCAAACAAAGTATCTTGCAGAGTGGTATAGGTATTTTGGAGGGCTAGCCGATAAGGTTGAAGGGTCCGTAATCCCTATTGATAAACCAGGAATGCTAAATTATACTAAATACGAGCCTTTTGGGGTCGTCGGACTTATTACTCCATGGAACTCCCCTCTCCTTTTATTAGCTTGGAAGTTAGCCCCTGCGCTCGCAGCAGGAAATACGGCGGTTATAAAGCCGAGCGAATTCACATCAGCTTCAACCCTTGAGTTCATGCACTTGGTTGAAGAAGCAGGTTTTCCTAATGGAGTTATTAATTGTGTAACTGGCTTCGGCCTGGAGGTAGGACAACCCTTAGTTGATCATAAAGATGTGAGCAAGATCGCATTTACTGGATCAGATATTTCAGGCCAAAAAATATATGAAAGTGCTGCGAAAAAAATTATGCCAGTAACATTAGAATTGGGGGGGAAATCTCCAAACATTGTTTTCAATGACGCCGATATGGATGCTGCAGTTATGGGTGTAATTTCAGGCATCTTTGCCGCTACCGGCCAAACGTGTATAGCTGGCTCAAGACTACTTCTCCATCAGGACATACATGATGAATTTGTTGCCAAATTAGTTTCAGTTGCCAAAGAGGCCTCCATTGGTGACCCAATGGAAGAAACTACTAATGTTGGACCAGTAACCACAGAACCACAGTTCAAAAAGATTATCGACTATATTAATATAGCGAAAACTGAGGGCGCTACCTGTGTATTAGGAGGAAATAGATACAATGGTCCTGGTTCAAAAGGAAACAGATTTATAGAACCTACAATTTTTACAGATGTAAAAAACAACATGAGAATTGCTCAAGAAGAAGTATTTGGGCCAGTTCTTTCAATTATTCGCTTCAAAGATGAAGCGGAAGCCATTAAGCTCGGCAATGATATTCTTTTTGGCCTTGCTGCTGGCGTTTGGACAAGTAATATAGGTAGAGCTCTTAGAATGGCCGACAAGCTAAAAGCTGGGACCATTTGGGTTAACACCTATAGAGCAGTCAGTTACATGTCGCCTTTTGGAGGCTATAAAAGATCAGGTCAAGGTCGTGAAAGTGGGCAAGAGTGTATAAAAGAATTTCTAGAAACAAAGTCAGTATGGATTAGCCATGAAACGTCCACAGCAAATCCATTTATAATTAAATAGCAACTTAAAGTGACTGATTAATGCTCAGGGGAAGATTTTCAAGATATTTAAACTAATGCCGTATGTACTGGTAGAAGGAGTCACTAAAAACTATATTTTTTGGTGAACCTCAATAACATTTCCATCAGGATCATAAAAAAATATTTGGTGCCATCCTGAAACTCCGATTTCACCCCAATCTGTGAAATCAACATTATTTTTCTTAAGATGGTTTTTGAAGGCTTCGATGTCATCTGTTCGGTAAGCGATATGGCCTTTTTCAACTGGATTTATAAAATGCCCCGTTTTGAAATTTACAGATAAATCTTTTTGTGCTAGATGCATCTGCACTCCACCATCACCTACAAAAGATACGTCGCCTGAATATCCCTTCTCCTTTTCGAGAGTAGGTAAGTCCTCTGTCTGGGTGTCTAGGAATAAAATGTCTTTATAAAATCTGTTTAACTCTTTGACATCTCGTGTTGATAAGTTTATGTGGTGCAATTTTAATTTCATTGTTTGTTAAACCTTGTTTGTTTTGATATCTCTCTGCGCCTGATTTATCCATATATACATCTTTAAAGCATTATAAATGATATGATATTCCAGCGCCGATTTCATGTGTTTGGTTTTTTGGTTCCATACAATATATGAGTGGAGAGCACGAAGTTATATCTGAATTTTCAATGCCCCACGACCTATAAAAGCCGTAGTAAGACCATTTGTTATTTAATTTCGAGCGTAATGTTAAATCAATTCCCCAGCCAATACGCTGCGTGTTTATAGGATTAATGGAATAAGTGTTGGGAAGAATTTCATTCAGGAAACTAGTTTGCTTACCCTCGATGAAATGATTGTACTGAGACTTTAAAGAAAGGCTCTCGCTTATGTACCAAATCGCTCCTATCGGAATATAATAGTATTGAGAAAGCCTATCATAACCGAGATGGTTTGTTGATGACGTCTTGAAACCGCTGTCATCTAGTAGATCACGATACCCCACACCGATGAAGGGCAATAAGTCATTAGCACCTACTCCACGATTAGTGCTTATATAAGATTCAAACCTACTCTTATAATATTGTTTTTTCATTGTACCAGTTCCCATAGAGGTATAGTCAATATTTCCAAAACTATACTCAACCGTATATAGAAGTATCCAATTAATATTTCTTACTTTTGGATTTACCTTATCATTACCCCAGTCTCTAATTCCTACTCCATATAAAAATGGATCAGATTTATCCTCCATAAAGAAGTTTTGGTTCTGATCTACTTCACGATATGAGTAAGAGCTTACATCGAGTGTCAATTCGGCAGATTGTGCTATTTGTAAGTAACTAAAAAATAAAATACCTATAATAATCAGATTTCTTAAAACTCGATGAATAGCATTTTTAATATAAAAGATTATCTTCAACATGAATTAAGTTGTAATGGAATCAATTATGAATTTCAATATTCTTTGCCGATATAGAAAAAATCTGAGGAGTGAAGAATGATCAAGTCAAAAATTATGAGTTATATAACCCAAGATTTCCAGTCGAAAAGCGATCTAATAGTGGGAGGAGAAGAATGGCAAAAGGTGGTATTAGACATGCAATCAAAATTTGCTAAAGCAGGAGCTATAAGACAAAGTGTAAGCCAAGTTTTCAATAAAGATGGCATTCAAAGATTAGGTAACCTCTGGGAATATACTGATGAAAAAGCATTTGTAGATTGCCAGCTACTCTTTAGAGAGGCAGAACAAAAGTTTAATAAAACTGAAATACCACAGAAGCTATTTTCAAATAGAGGGGTTATTTTACATGATGTTTATTTCTAATAAGTTGTCACTAACAAAATTTTTAAAAAACGTGCTGGGTTTAAACAGTTTGTAAGCACTCAAACAGGATGAGCTTTTATTTCTATCTCAATAAAAACTAGCTTTTCGTTTCCATTGTTAATTACGTTATGCGATATACCAGCCTTTCTGTAATAAGGCTCGCCTTTAATAAGTGTAGCGGTCGTTTCAATCTTATGATCATCAACAAGTAATAATTTTCCATTAGTTTGTGGAATAACTACATAGTCCCATTTATGTGTATGAAACCCTGTTTCATCGCCTTTATTAAATTCATATTCTGTTGCTCTTATTCTTTCATTATCAATTTGAATATTTGTCTTAGCTTTATCCCTATGCATTTTTCTAATTAACCTCTCCCTATAAAGGGCATATTGCTTGCCATCATTGTCATATTGAGAATATTTGTGTCTAAGGGAAGTTTTACTAAATGTAGAACTGCATCAGCTATATGTTCTGGATCAAAAGTAGGCTCTCTTCTAATTGAACCATCCGCCTGAATTATTCCCTTTTTAATTCCCTCTGTCATTGGTGTATCAGCATTACCTATGTCAATTTGACTACAAACAATACTGAATGGTCTTCCGTCGAGCGACAAACTTTTTGTCATTCCTGTAACAGCATGTTTGGTTGCCGTATACGCGATTGATCCGGGCCTTGGAGCATATGCAGAAACACTCCCATTATTAATTATTCGACCCCCGATAGGAGACTGGTTTTTCATAACGGAAAATGCATACTTACTGAAAAGAAACATGCCATTAAGATTGACTTCTATAACCTCTTTCCATTCATTGAAGTTGATTCTATCTATGGTTTTTGAAGAAAGAAATGTACCGGCATTATTGAAAAGCAGATCCACACGAGAAAACTCCTTCTGAACCAATTCAAAACATTTTTTAACATCGGTCTCGTTACTGACATCCATAGGAAAAACTATTGCTTCATTATTACAGGCTTTCTTGGTTTCATCTAATTTATTTTTACGTCGTCCTATCAAAATAACACTAAAACCAGCATCTGAAAGCTTGACAGCAGTAGCTTTACCCACTCCTGTGCCAGCTCCTGTAATAATTGCAACCTTATTCATTGTGATAAGAATTTTTTTAAAAATATTAAAAATCTAATCATTCATTACCTAAATTTGTTTTAAGCAAAGATTAAAACTATATCTTTTCTATTTCCATAATTATATGAACATAGTCCATGGCGTGACCGTCCGGGTCTCTTTCAACTTCTGCCCTATAATTCTCATAAAAAGAGTCGACTATGTTGTCCCTCTCATTTTCATTTCTTTTTAATAAAGCAGTACGAAAGACTGTCTCTGACCAACTTCGAGTAGTTGGAATAAGACTATCAGCAAAATCTTTTTTTGACATTGACCGAATATTTTTTTCATAAGCCTCACGATAGGGGCATTTTGTCAATTTGGTACTGCAAGATAAAAGCTTCAACCCAGCTTTTGAAATCTTGGAAGAATTATCATTAAACGGAGCGCTAAACTCATCCACCGTTCTATAGTGCTGAGCAAATGTCGTATTAATATATTCTTCATTTGTTATTATCCCTTGATCCAAGTGGGTCCTCCAATGCTGATTAAATTTGTCAAACATTGAATGTCCTCCGGTATTGCCAAGATACCGACCTTTTTCATCAATCCCAAAATTCATACATACAAAGCGTCCCCCCGATGCAAGTTCTTTAGCCCTTGCAAGAAGGATTGACTCCCAATCTGTGGCCGCTTGTGCCATAAACTGTCTCTTTTCTGCTATATCAGCCCCAATCATATGTACGTGATTTTTTATCTGGCAAGGTTTTTCTGAAACATAGTGCATTGCTGTCGCAGAAAAGCCCAAAGACAAGCTATCTGTTGCTAGTAATTGTTGATGAAACCCAGTACCACACCCGTGCACAAAAACGTTATCAAATATTTTTTGGTAAGCAAGGCCTTTTTCGCCACGCATCCCCTGCATGTTTTTGAAAAGAGTCGAGAAATCGTTTGAGGCCAGATCGGTGTAAAGTATCTCAATTACTCGGCCATCTCCGCTACTTCTTATAAGATTTATCAAATTGTACCAAAGCTGCTGACTTGTTCCTCCGTCTGCCGCACCAAAATCAGCAAATCTCAATATTTCTCTATTGGGAAGAGAAAGTATAGATCTTTCCATAATTTTCTGTATCGAGTCTATAGCATTTTTAGCTCCTGCCGTCTTTTTTGAATAGTAGCCCTCTCCCTTCATCGACAGTACATCTTGTGTATTTAGTGTTTCAAGCTTATTAATCATCTTTGTATTTATTTTTTGAGATGTTTGGTTTAAGTGTTCTATTTATTTTTAACATTTATTGAGAGCATATATTAAAATTTGCTTCCAACTTTAAAACTACATTTTTGTTTACATCTTTTATAATCTGGGTAGTTGACCAGCCCGTGTTTGTGTTAAATATCATATTTTTACAATTTGCGTTTTCCCAATTTTTTATTGAATTAGTCTTAAAATCATCGGCGAAGTCTGAAGCCGAGTATTGAATGTGTTTCTTTTCTGTTATTAGAGCTTTTTTCTTACAATCAACTGTGATCCCTATTAATTCATAGTCACCTATATGATAAGGGATTTTTTTTTCTTCTTGTGCTTGCATACCCTTCATAGCATTACAAATGACCTCGTCTAGATCATTACCACTTGCTTTAAAAACGCTAAAGGATAGGAAGATAGTGCATATGGAAAGAATATTAAAAAAATTCATTTGACAATTTCGGTTCTTACAATCTAACTCGTCGCCTCAAATACCTTGTTGTAAATTTTCCACTCATCATCAATTCTGAGAAAAGAAAGTGTATCTGTAAACATGGTATTTATATATTCACTTTTTACTTTCACTACCGCGGTCTCCTCTCCAGCATCAACCATCAATATTTCGTATGCCTTAGTATTACCTTTTTCCTTCGGTGACGGTAAATTTTTTTCAACAAATTTTGCCCAGTCCTCCTTTGTCTGTCTTATCAGCTTACCGTTTATATGACCGGAAATCTTAGCATCATCATCGAATATTTTCCTTGTCATATCTCCATCAGATTCGTGCGCACTATTTATATAATTCTCTACTACTTTAAGAACGTTCTCCTTATTTCTCATTTACCCTGACTTCCATTTTTTGTAATTGATACCACTTTTACACTACAGCGATTTAATGGTATCGCAAAAAATCAGTTAAACAAATTTCTTTTTTTAATGGCAGCAAGATGAATTATCAATTTGCTCATAGTAAATTTAAAATTTTTGCGAAATTTTGTTACTATTTGATCTACACAATTTAATTATAAGGGAGAGATATATGAAATTTACAATATCACAAAAAGAAAAATCTAAATTCGACTCGGGTCTTAGAGGGTTCTTTCAATACAGAGACCTCGGAATAGACGCTGCTACAGAAGGAAATTATGGGGCAAATGTAATTAGAGCTGTTCCAGGAAAACATTCTAAGGGCGAGTGGCATTTACATAAGCTAAATTTTCAAATGGTTTATATACTTAAAGGTTGGGTTACTTTCGAGTATGAAGGCCAAGGAACCTTTACTTTTCATGAAGGAGACTCCGTCTTGCAACCCCCAAAAATATCGCATAGAGAAATAGAGCATTCAGAAGATTTAGAGCTTCTTGAAATAACAAACCCAGCTTCTTTTGATACTGAGACTGTTTAGTTTACCTTTGACTTTTTCCTAATTTCAAAAACCAGACTGCAGTCATATCCGCTACTAGTTCTTTCTCCTGATTGAAAACTTCGACTAGTATTGTTGTCACTCCAAAAGGTTTTGAATTTGATTTGCGCGACGACTTGACGGTTACTAAACAATGAATAGTGTCATTTGGCCTGACCGGTTTAAACCAATTAACGTTGTCTAGACCTGGAGACCCCATTGAACATTTCGAAGTTTTTTGAGTATCTAAAATTAAACTGTGGGCAATCGCTATAGTGTGCCAGCCACTTGCTATAAGGCCACCATAATGGGACTGTTTTGCCAAATTCTCATCAATGTGAAAAGGTTGATAATCCCATTTTTCAGCGAATGAAATTATATCTTTTTTGGTGATTGTCTTTTTTTTTGTTTCAAAAGAGTACCCTTGATAAAAGTCTTCAAAATACATTATTTGCCTTAAAAGTTACAAAGTTGAACATTTGATAGAAAATGGCTATGTCTCTACATGGACCAACCTAAAGATAGCACCTTTGTTTGTGTTGATTCAATACTTCTTATAATGTGGACTACAAAACAAGCTTATGTCCGTTTTCTCGCAACCATTTTCTTTTTTTTTTGGAAATCTTCGCAGTATTTTCCTACCTGGTACCAAAAATTCTTAGAGTGATTATGTTCGATAATATGACACAATTCATGAATAATAAGATAGTCTATTATACAATCTGGAGCCATTATAATACGCCAATTATAAGATATTTTATTGCTTGTGGTACAAGACCCCCATTTTGAAACATAGCTCTTTACAGTGATCGCCCTTGGCTGAACCTTCATTTTCTTTGCGAAGTCGTAAGTTCTTGTATTTAAAATTTTAATAGACTCTCTAACGTACCAGTCTTCAATGAATGTTTTGACGTCTTTACTGCCCATCGCGCTATCATCTTTGCAAGTAACAATCAAAAAATCTTCGGAAATTTTTACTTCTTCTTTACAACCCAAAATCAAAAACAACCGATATTCATTGCCTTTAAAATAAAACTTCTCATTATCAATAAATTTTCTATTTCTTAACTTCTGTTCTTCAACACTTAAAATTGCCCTTTTCTTTATCCAGCTTTGCTTCCTTTTGATCAAATCATCTAAACTTTTTCTAGATGCAGATCTTGGCGCTTTAACGATCAGTTTGTTATCTTTTACCTGCAGTGAAATTGTTCTTTTTCTATTAGTACGCTCTATCTGTACTTCCAAGCCTACATTACAAATATCAACTGTTTCATTTGCAAATTTTCTAATGTGCATTTTGAACAACTAGGGGAACGGGCAAAGTTACTTTAAAAGTGACATTGCAGTTGCCGATAAATTATGGACGATAATGGTATTAAGATTAATCAGCTTGCTGACTTTTGGTCTATAATAATCAATCCATTCACTACTGTCATAAACAGCTTCATACAATCTCTTCTTATGGTCTTGATCTAGAAAGCGTCTTATCCAAACATAAGTTGACCCTTTCTTTTCTGACTGCATTTTTCTTTCCCCTCTTTGTTCAAAGAACTCATCAGAACTATTCATGATAAAAGTGGCATTTATTTCCATTCCTCTTTCTCTTTGAAAAGGAATAATTTCTGCATCCATAAACTTTATCCAATTAGCCATTTTGTTAGGATATACTTCATAAATTCTCAATTCAAAAAAGGGTTCCATTAATCATTCTCCATACATTTATTTTAATCTTCATTTATTGAGCAACAAATTTAAAGCATTTTTATTATTTATGATCAAAGACTTTTGTTCGCTAATAAAAATTTTTATCTGCCCTAGATTTATAAATTTTTTAGTATATTTAGATATGGAATATCGGAGGTAGAAATGAATTTACTTAAGTGGCTTCTCGAAAATGAAAATTCACCCTTTTTGTGGGGTGGATTAGGTATCTTTGCAATTATTCTTCTAATCGGATTTTAATTTATTAATCAGGCTGGAGATTCAAGTAATTAATATGAACGAAGTCGTTAATAAGATTTATGACTTGTTTCCTTGTACAAGAGAGAGGGTTTTAGCAGACTTCAATAATTACTGTGATCACCACCTTTCTTTATATGCGAAAAAGAGAAATTTCGATTTGGGTAACCCGCATGAGAATGTATCTAAGCTATCACCATATCTTCGCAGACGGCTAGTGTCGGAAAACGATGTGTTGAGGATCGCTTTAAAAAAACATTCACCGTCATCTTTAGAAAAATTTATTCAAGAGATTTTTTGGAGAACTTACTGGAAGGGGTGGTTGGAGATGAGACCTGATGTTTACGAGGACTATGAAATCGACAACGACGGTTCTCATTTGCCCAGTAAAACTGGAATAAAATGCTTTGATCATTGGACAGAAGAACTGATAGAAACAGGATATCTACATAATCATGCCCGTATGTGGTACGCAAGCATTTGGATTTTTACTCTCAGAAAAAGCTGGGTCTCTGGCGCTAACTTTTTTAGAGACTATCTCATTGATTGGTGCCCTGCTTCAAATACTCTTGGCTGGCGTTGGGTTGCAGGCCTACAGACAAGGGGGAAAATATATGTTGCCAAAGCTGATAACATAAAACTGTTTACAAATGGAAAATTTTCACCTGACGGACAACTGGATGAAAGCCCAATTTTCGATGACGCACTATGGAAAGATCATGAAAGATCGCCTCACATATCGTATGTAAAGCCGAATTTTTCTACTCTTGAAAATATAGGGCTGGTGATAAATAAGAATGACCTCTCTTTCAACCGCTACCTAAGCGAGGATAATATAAATTTCAAAGGGTGTATTTTTCATGACCCAGAATATCAACCTACTAAAAGCGTTTTGGTGAAAAAATTTGAAACTGGATTAATTGAACAATTGTGTTTGGAATTGCCAGACTATTATTTCTGCAAAAGCAAAGAATCATTAATTAGTTGGGCGAGAAGTGAAAAATTGAAATACTTAATTTTTCCTTTTGAAACTGTTGGGAATAAATACTTTGCGACAAGTGACGTAATAAATGAACTTCGGTCACATAATATTGAAACCATTTTTCATATGAGAGATTGGGATAAATATGCTTTCCCGTTTGCTAGTAAGGGGTTTTTCCCTTTTAAGAAAAATATTTCTGACTTGTTGGTAAGAAATAGTCTCATTTAATATCATCAATAATCAACATATATCGCCTCGTTTGTTTAGTTAATGAATTATATAAAACCATCTCTCCACTTTTAGGTGCAATCCCGGTTTGTTCAAAAATAACAACCTGGTGAGTAACAAGTAAAACGAGGTCTGAATGACCAAGGGAGCCAAGTTTTTTTCGAAGCTTATCCATAACCTTGTCTTTTTTTTCGTGTCCTTCAAAAAATGAGTTTAATCCTGAGAATGTATCCCATTTTCCAAGATTAAGCTCTTTGATTGTATCAACACACCGACACCACTCACTTGTTAATATCTCGGAAAACCGTATTTTGCTTTCTTTCAAATATTGACCTATAAGTCTGGCCTGCAAACGACCTTTGTTATTTAAATTTCGTTGCGTGCTACAGTCTTGTTTGATGAAATTATCGGGGTCTCCAAAACCGGGGGCTAGTGCATGTCTTAGAAATATAACATTTGCTGATATACTATTCTTCATTGTCTCTAATTCAGATCGAGCATGCGCTTCAATTCGAAAAAGGAGCATTGAAAAAATAATACATATTAAAATACGTTGTAACAAAACGTTACCAAGTGCTAGTGCTGGTACATTCAATAACATTCGCGTTGTTGTCTCTAATGCAATTATGGAATGGAGAAATTGACTTATAGAAAAGTGTTCCCACCATGTATAAAATTAGAATTGTGACTATCAATCTTATATAAAATCGCCTTTCCTTTAAATCCAGCACTTTTTTATCAATCATGTTCTATTACCCATTAAATTAAATTGAAATCTATGTTTTTTCCAATCATTCAATTGCTATAGGATATATCATTCAGAAACGACTTTAAATCAGAGTATTTGTAATCTACATACTCAGCGTGATTTTTGTAATCTTCGAGATTACGCTCATTTTCCATCCAAACAGTTTTCAGCCCCAGTAATTTTGCCGGTTTGAGATTTTTTGCTGTATCCTCAATAAAAATACTACTTTCTACTTTATTTGAAAGAATGCCAAAAATTTTTAGCATAATATCATAAGATTTTGGATCAGGTTTAGGGACATAGTGTGTAGCTTTTATATCTAATATTTTTTCGAACTCAGCTTCTATCCCCATTGCTGACAAAATTTTTTTTGCGTGATCTTGAGACGCATTTGTATAAATGAATTTTCTACCAGAAAGATTATTTAAACATAATTTAAGTTGCTCTTCATATTGTAATTCAGGGTGTGTAACATCATGAATAAAGTCGAGGTATTCATCAGGATCTATTTCATATTCTCTCATAAGACCGGTTAACGTAAGACCATATTTTTTATACATGTCACTTCTAACTAGGTTAGCTTCTTCCTTCGTGAAAGAGAGAACTTCCATTATATACTGAGTAATCCTCTCGGATATTTTGACAAATAGTCCGGCTTTTATATCATATATCGTGTTGTCAAGATCGAAAATCCAGTTTTCAAAAGAATCATTAAATAATTTCTTCATTTATTCTCCCTATTTAGAAGATCAGTCTCTATTAATCTATTGATTATATAATAGTAGCACAAAAAACGTTTCAACCTTCCTCTGTTTGTATAAGAAATAAGAAATCTATTACCTCTTGATACTTTTCATCCGCAATATCTTTATAACTAGAACCAAAACGCTTCTTCACTCTCAACGCTACATGAGCATAAGGATTTCTCCCTTTCGGATGATTAGGATGCTGAGGCAGTTTTCCAGCCAAACCATCCCCAATATTTTGAATTAAGCGCCAAATCTTTTCTTTATTTATTCTATTCAAATTTTTACGTTCTCAGAGGACGATCAAACAGGCGCATCACCAGCGAAAGTTATCCTATGCATTAACCTTCTTTTTCCATGGTAATCGTTTATCGGATTATGAAGAGTACACCTATTGTCCCAAATCGCAACCGATCCTTTTTTCCATTTAAAGCGACATGTGAACTCTGATTTAATTTGGTGCTTAAACAAAAATTCTAGAACCGGAGCACTCTCCTCTAAGCTCAAGTTTAAGAATTGCAAAGAGTGTGCTTCATTGACAAATAGTGCTTGCTCTTTAGTTTCGGGGTGCGTTCTTACTACCGGATGCACTGCTCTTAACTCATCAACCACTTGTCCAGACGAAGAGTGTTTCATAACATCTGATCTTGAAGCTACTACTTTCCCCTTACCAGAGGTGTTTATGACTTTTTGCTCATTTAAAAATTTCTGCATACCTTCAGAAAGATTATCCAGTGCCATAGATTGGTTCGCAAATTCTGTATCACCCCCATACTCTGGCACCTCAACCGCATATAACATAGTGGCCTTAGGCGGTTTTTCTTGATAAGTCGTATCACTGTGCCATACGCCACCAAAATTATTTAAGTCTGTTTCTTTTTTCAAAATAGGGGTTATTTCAGGAAAATCTTTAAGACCTTTAACAAAGGGATAAATTATAGGTTGTCCAAACATTCTGCCAAACCGAAGTTGAGTTTCTGGATTTAATTCCTGATCATTAAAAAATATCACCTTATATTCTAGAAAAGCTTTATATATTTCTGAAAACACCGAGTCTCGAAGCTGGTTATTTAATTCAACTCCCGTAATTATTGCTCCTAGAGCTCCCGATATTGGACTTACTTTTATGCTTTTATAATCTCTATTATCCATATTATTGATTTTCCGATCACTAAAATTTAAAGTCACTCCTTTTAAATTAATATTACCGACAAATCTTAACAAACGCTCAAGAAAAATGAATAAATACCATTTTCAACAAATAAATAGAGATGACAGCTTTAAAATTGTATGTAAAGTCGTGCTCAATTCAATAAATTCTATAACTCAGAAAACAAACTAAAAAGAATATAGGGTAAAAATGTTTCAAAAAAGTTATTTTAAAAATGGTCAAAATTTATAGATGCAGACGCATGCCCAGTTAAAAGCGGGATAGAAAAGATAGCGACACGACATAATTTAATTACTTACATGGTGTGCAACGGTGGGATTCGTCCCTCTCGCAAACTTCTTATTAAACTTTTTTTGTAAAAACGACACCTAGCGCTGCCAATAACTGGATTATAGATCATATGGGAAAGGCGGATATTTGTGTAACTTACGACATACCACTAGCTGAACATTGCCTTAAGAATAAAGCGTCAATAATAGCTCCTAATGGGAGAAGGTTTACTGAAGACAATATAGGTATGGCAATTGCTACAAGAGAAATAATGGGGCAAATACGCGGAATTGGTGAGGCAACTACTGGACCCACTCCTTTTAACAAAGCAGATAGATCTAAATTTCTAAATTTTATGGAAACTACTGTTCGTTCTGCCAGAGCTTTAGAGTTTGTAGAAACTTACTGAGTAACATAGTTTACAAATTTTTTTGCGTATTAACCTGTTGAAATTTTTGAAGTGCTTACTTGTTTTCTCAAGAAAATTCCACATTTTTAATGTTTAATAGAGGTTTAACAACTGTAGTTAAATCTATTCTAATCAAATTTAAACTCAATGCTTATCTTACAGGTATTTACCATGAATTCGTCATAAAGGTGATAACACCAAAAATCCCAATAAAAATTACTGCCCAGATTAGTATTTGTAATACGAACCTTTGGGGACTTTGCTTTGCAATGTATATGATCCCACTTGATAACATTAAAAGTAGTAAAATATAAAAAACAATACTGGGGTAATTGCTATACAGGTCTTTATATCCTTATGATACTTTCAATAAATAACTAAATTTCTCATTCTTTCAATGAATAATTTTTTACCAATAGAAACATTCTTAATCCAATCGTCATTTGCGCCTTCATCAGCATTATCAGAGATGTATTTGAAACATCTAAACTTAATTGCCTTCAAATAGCAAATTTTGGCAATAGCGTATGCTTCCATATCGACGAGATCTGTTTTCAGTTTTGGTGTCTGAGTGACAAAAGAATCGCCTGTCCCACAGCTATATCCATTTGGGTCAAAATCTATTTCTTCAATTTCATCAAATGGAGTTTGCCCAATCTTAAACCCCAGAGGTGTAGCGTCCATATCTCTTTGAAAGAATTGAGTGACCTCTACTAGCCCCTTTAATTTTTTATTTAAACTTCCAGCAGTCCCATAGTTAATCACTTGGGTCGGAGAGTAGTGACGTATTATCTCTAGAGTTTTTATAGATGCATTTATCTTTCCGACACCAGTGTAATGAATCTGGAATTCAGGTAAGTCTTTTACACCAAGTTCTTCTTCAACAGCTACAAGTATTAAAATCATGATTTTTTTTGCTATTTATCTCTTAGATTATCGGGCAGCTACAATTGAAATTTATACAATCTTAATTGAAAATTATATGCTTGTGCAGATATTGTTGTGGTAATCGCATTTCGTTTCAAGTTTTGATCTTTCTTCTGTCAACAATGAGGAGGATATTTTGTTAATTTCAATTTTCTCGATCTTATTATTTAAAGGAAGGTGAAATGCGATAATTGTAACCTGGACATTCAACAGATAAGTAGTGCCAGTAGCAATGATTAACCATGAATCTAATAATCCATAAGTCATAATTGAAATAATAATCATCCATAACATTGCAATAATTGAACCTATCCAAGTTATCATGAATAGCGGTTGGTTATTTTGAGTTATCATATCAGTGACCTGAAATGCTTTTAAAAATTCTTTATTATTTAGTTTTGAAAACCCAGGCATTACAACGATTGAGTAAGTAAATATAATTTCTAGTCACTACGCTACTTAATAGGATAAAAAGAATTAGTGATAAATCAACTCACACTCAATTTAATCTTCTAGTTGTTTCTAAAGGGAAAATATTTCACAAAAAGCTCCCCAAGTCGAGATAAGTCAGAGGTTTTTCTGAATTTTACTTTGGGTTGATGAAAGAAACTTTGAAATTTATGCATTTTATTGAGGCTCCAAACAGTTTTTTTTACATGAAAACAAAAAAGCGGATATATTTTAAATTAAAATAATTTCGGTTTGAAAATATGTGTTTTAATGCCATTGCAGAAAATTACCGTCTCTCAAAGTCTCTTGAAAAAAGAGAATTTGTAAGTGAGCATTGGGATGTTTTTAATACGAATTTTGATAAGGTAATCACAAGGAAAAGAATTTGGGAACGAATGCTTCGTAACGCGCTGACTCTTGGATTAAACGATAATCTCACGAAAATCAGTAACGAAAGATTTTTTAAGGCTGATGACAATCTTTGGGCAAGACTGAAAAGTGGTGAATATGATGACCTGATTTTTGATATAAAAGATGAAGACACAAAATCGATTAAATTTCACGAAAAAAATTTATTGGCCACTATTGCTTTTACAGACGTAAAGTTCGTAATGCAGAATACCTTATCTAATGTCGGTTCACCCGTAGCAGCAAAATTTAAAACAAACGGTAAATTCGGGATAAAAGAAATTCTTTGTAATCTGCATGATATGGATGATATACGACATTGCTGGCAAGTTTTAAAATCTTTGGAGAGCGTTTCCTTACCTGAAAAGCCTCTTTTTTGCGAAATTGGTGCGGGTTATGGAGGTCTACAAACCAAAATTCGTAATAATATTCCGAATGCGAGATTTGTTATTATTGATTTGCCAGAGGTGAACGCCATTCAAACTTATTATTTATCTAAGGTTTTTCCAAAGGATAAAATTTTGGGTTTTCAAGATTTTAAAAGACTGGGGAGAAAAATTCTCAAGGAAAAGTTTAAATTTTTGATATTACCAACTTGGACGATTAGAGAGTTATTTAAAGAACAAGAGGTCGACGTCTTCATAAATATCAGATCCATGATGGAAATGAATGCCACTACATTGAAATTTTATTTTAATACCATTCATTCTACACTCAAAGAACATGGTATCTTTGTTTGCTTCAATAGGTACATTAAGCAAGTTGGTAAATTTTCAAATAGATTTGATCGCTATCCATTTGATAAAAATTGGAAAATAATGTCATCAGATAAAAGCATTTTTCAACCGCATATTCATCACCTGATTGCTCAAAGACATTATGCAGCTGACAACCAAAGCTTTATAAAGAATTTGAAGTCATCACTTTGCACTAGTATTTTTAAAAATTCTAAATTGCCTATTCAAAACAAAAAACGTGTCTGATTATAAATCCTAGCCGTTAGCGCGAAATTTTTTAATTATCTCATTGCTCTGGGTCATTTGGTCATTAACCGCATTCGGAGAGTTGATCGCAGAAGAAAGTATTGATGACGAATGGGTAGTAAACATAATAACTGAAAATTCAGTTCATGCGACAGTTAATTGGCATGTCACACATGGTAAATGGACTTCATGTTTTCTTGATCAACGGGCATCGCGAAAAAGGTAATCTCCTTACGTTCGTTTACACGTATATAGATCATCCTGAATTTAAAAAACTAGAGGGTAATTTGGTAACCAGCAAATTTATGGATGGCGAGATAAGCATGAAGGTTTTATATACATCTAAATTTCTGATGGGACATCGTACTGCCATTGATATTGGTTGGGTGAGTGTGGATGAATTGAAGAAGGTACTGAGCAAAAAGAACCCAATAACTATCGAATATGTTGACTCCAGCGAAATACTCTGTTGGATAAAAAACATCATAAAATCAATAATTTATTTTACAGTAACGGATCCTGTTGCAACGACCGTCCTATGATTTAGTGGCCAGAAATAAGTCTCTTTCCAAAAACTGCAACATCATTCCTCTTATAATCACTTCTTTCATAAAAGTTACTTGCTATAGAATTATCTGACCTGACCAACGGGTTACTTTTGGATGCTCTAACTTTTGAGTTTATTTTCAATCTCTTCCATAAGTATTTAAGAGATAAGATGCCCATTTAACTACAGACGGATTATCTTGAGCATTTAAAATATATTCTTGGCCAACACCGGAACAATTTACTAAACATTTCTCTTCATCTTTCCACTTTAATCTATTGCGGAATAAATTTTTGGTATCAGTAAAATATTTTTTTGGGAACTTCCATCTTGATCGAGTATTACCTTTTTCAGTCAATACCAGACTCTCGGCGGTTTTTTTAAATAGACCATGCCCCGTTATATCTCGCACGCTATCAGAGAATGTTAAATTTTTAGATGCAATATAAATGGTGTTATTTTTAAATTGCGTTATATCTGTTGTGCTATGAGGATGTGAAAGCTCATTTTCAGACAAAAAATTTGTTATCTCGGAATTTCCTTTAATTATCTTTTCAATTTGCAACCACCCGAAAAGGTGATGCAGATCTGGTCCTCGTTGATGGTATCGTTTGAACCATCCAAAAAATAAAAAAAGGTCTCCTCGCCCTACACCAAAATTCTCTAATTCCCCTTGTGACCCACCTGCTTGTCCAAAAATACCTTTTTGCCCAGATAATTGTGGATCATTATGAAAAAAATCGTCATCTGAAATCGATTTAGCACCAATAAAATTTAAAATTTCCCGTCCAGAGATGTCATTGAATTGTAATTCCCGATATCTGGATGGCGATTGCTTTTTTTGAGGTATAGGAACGGAGAAAATATCTCCATTTGCAAAGATGGGAGAAGCACGTCCTCCAGAGGTTGCGTCGAACCCCTTTCTACTTATTACCAAGTTTTTCATAAAAAATTAAAAAATCCCTATGTGGCTTTTCTATTTGATATGCTCCGCACAAATTCTTTGATAGCGATCTAATATTATTTCTGCCACTAAGTCAGAACACATAACCTCAAAGTGGGTATGAGGAACCTCAATCAACTCCATGTCTTGTCTGGATTTCATACTTTTTATTGTACATACCCCATCATTTTGACCTCCATGATATGGTACATTTCCTTTTGTACTAACTATCTGTGTCCACTCAACTTTGAGATTTATATCCTGAGCTTCTTTAACAGGAATAGATCTTCTACCTACTTCTCGAAACAATTGGTACGTTGGCACAAAAAACCTTGCCCAATCTGCCGTCCAACTTCCTGCAAAAGGAGTGCTAATGCTTATTGCACCTGCTATGTCCACATGCTTAGTTAGATGCAGAGCGTATAGACCTCCCAAACTATGCCCGATAACAAAATATGGACCTCTCACTTGGTTAATTTTGTTGGAAAGCATTTCTAGATTATTGAAGAATTTATTCGATGTATCATACTCAACTACCAACTCATTTTTAAATCGAGTCAAAGATCTTAAGTATTGGAATGATAGTCCTGTTTGGTTTGCTCCATGTATCCAGATAACGGCAAGATTCTCATAAACCATCTGGTCATTTTCTTGTTTTAATGGTGTTAACCACTTTTTAATTAAATTTAACATTCTTTATTGTATCAAAAACATACACCTACAGAAGCATTTACTGCCATCACTTTGATTATGTAATTTGTGATTTTTTCTTGAACTTTCTCAAAAAGGCGCGACATTGAAATCAAAGTTGGAAGAGGTTCCATAGGTTTGGCCTGATTTTAGTTTGGAAGTTATTGATAAGATTATTCTTTTAAATGTTTAATACATATATCTGTTATTTGTCTTGGGGGTTCAATAATTTTTCTTTTGTTTAGATCCAAAAAACCACCCTTCGAAATAATCTTGACTACTAATTCATTTTTATCATTATAAATATCTAATTGTCTTAAAATTTTCCTATTATCTTTTGAAATAGAAAATCTTAAATGAATCGTGACCTGTTCCCCTTCAAAAACCTCTTTTTTGAACTCCATATTAGTATTAAACACAATTCCACTGACCTTATACAGATTATATAATTCTAATAAACCCACTCGGTCACATATTTCCCAATATGCCCAATTTGCCACTTTAAGATAACCTACTTCCGAAACATGTCCATTTCTGTCAACATGATCAGCAGTTAATTTTGCTTTAACCTTGTTTAATTTTCTGCTCAGATCTAAATCCCCAAAAAAGTTAAATATTATTACCCTAGCGGAATAGTTCATTTATAAAACTAAATCAACAAAAACTACATAAAGATAGGATGATCTAAGTTAGTCATTTTTTTTTATATAACTTTGGTAAGTATGTTGTAGGATGTTTTTGAGTAATTACGAATTTGATTGGGCAATTCTAATCAATCTTTGCAAGACTGATTTCGCTATACGGGAAAGTTCTATCCCTTCAATATCCTGTAAATTGTGAAAATCATTTCCCACTATAACTAGACCTAGCATTCCCATATTACCGTGTGGTGTACAATGATATAAATATACTCCAGGAAAATTAAAAGTGACCGAATAAAAAGCATTTAAATCTGACTTTTCTGGCAAGAAATTAAAATCTGGACCTCCGAGAAACTCAACGTTAAGCCCTTCATTTTTAGGTAACCACTCTATAGTGTCCCCAACATCTATTTTGGCAACTTCAATGCTGTATGAGTCATCTGCAGTAAAATCAATTTGAATAGTTTCTGCAACAGCAAATTTTGAACACATGAAAATAAAAGAAAATACAAAAATTATGGGGCGCATGTTTCGATACCATCTATTGAACGGGCAACTAATATACCTTTTATATGATATAAATTAGTGTCATTTAATGTAATAAAGAATAAATACCGAAACCACAAATAACATATTGAGAAGATATAAAAGAACTGATGCCAGGTGTAGGTACTTAAATGACCTTGCTGACGTTTTGTCGCCTGCGAGTGATAAATCCCTCATCATATTTATTCGGGGCGTTAAAAGATTAGTATTTACTAAAAAACTTATTGATACACCAATAGCAACCACGGTCCCGTAAAAAAAATCTCCCAACGCGAAAAACAGAAATACAAATGCTGAAATGAGAAAGCAAAAGTTAAATAATCGAGGAAATATACATCTCAGAAATTTTTTAGAATTTTCTTCGTCAAGCGTTTTGAACACCGTGGGCGATGTAACTATCATGAAAGAAGTCATTACTCCCAGCAGAAATGCGTTCAGCAACAATGCAAATTCAATGTACATCCTTAAGAAGTAGTTGATTAATCAATTCATTCAATAGTTGAAAAGAAAGATGAACAAAAAACGTTTCTAACAAGGCGTTTTTAAATCAATAAACGAACCCTTTAAAAACTGATTTTTATGATATTATGTTCTAGGAGGTCAGGTAAGGAAAATGACTTGATCTCGTTTCCTACCTGTCCAGAGAACAAGTATAGCAGAGTAAGGTGAGATTGCAAATCAGTCTAATCTTTTATAAAAAATGGGATTAATTACACCAAAGACGCCAGTAAGAAAAAGACACTGCCAACCATCGACCAGAAACTTCTAATACTCGCAATAATAAAACCTTATGCCGATATGATAAAAGTATCTTACATAGTACATTAATATGATCATTTTTTATGTTATACATCCGATTATTAAATTAATTAAAAGCATTGTTGGAGGCACTTCCAATTTACCCATTAGATATCCAACAATCATTAACGCCCAGGCAAATAAAAAAAGAAATGTGAAGGTTTTAGTCATAAGTTAGCCCGTCACCCTATTTCCACTTCATTTACCATTTCTTTCCAACATTTATTATCTCTCCAAAAACTGCGATTAGTAATTCTCCATTTAGTTCCATCTGGGTTGGTCCACCAATGTCTAAAAACCGAAATATCTTCATCTTCATGAATTACTTCTGGTTTTCCTTTCGGATCAAGAAGTGACTAACCTTTATACCCTAAACTTTTCAAAAAACCTCAAAGTTGTCTTTTGGCATCTAACTGATTATCACTAAGATGCATATAGTCATCATGCCAATGGCCGCGTATCTCTAGTCTCAAAGAGTTTTAAAATCATATCAAATCTAGACAATTTCCCTATTTCGTTTTAAGCAAATTTTGTAATTGTGTTTACAATTAAAAATTCAAAAAGTTTTTTATGCTATTCAATATTTCCATTTAAAACAAGAGATTCGACTAGACTAAGCTTCTGTTGTTTTCTACATGCGAGCATCTTTTTTTGTTTTACATATCATTTTTATTCAACTTTACTTTGTTTTTTCTTGTCTTATTTTGGGTTCATTTGATATTTCTTTTACATTTATTTCCCACAATTATTTGCAAAATAATTTAGCATATTCAGAACCTCAATTGTTGTCGATAACTTTTGTAATTATAATAATCAAAAAATGAAAATAATTATTCAATGAGGTTTACATGTTTTCCAATGCTTATTTTATCCACAAAACTCTTTGCTGGCGAAAGAGAATTGCTAGGTTGAATTTTCCCTGGCATTAGTTTTTCTTTAGAAAAGAATTGCTTATCAATATTTTCAAATGAAGATGTCCATTATCACAAATAAACTTTACTGATTACAAAAATTTCAAGTCATATTTACAATTTCTTATTGATATTTATTTGCGGCATACGCCTAACTCAAAGCTTTAAGAGACACAAGGGCTGATAGATATAAAGTAATATGGAGAAGTGAACCCATGGGAGCTCTTATTAACTAACGGGTAGAATGCGAAAAGGAGCTCTCCGAGTTTCTTTTATTAGATGGCAATTTCACAATAAATAGTCTCGTGTCTACAAGTGATGTTATTGAAACTCAGACATATAAAATTGAGTAAAAATCAGCCACTATCTCAGCCACTATTTACTAGTCTATTTTATAAAATGACAAAAGGAGCTAAACCAAGAGAAAAATATTGCGTTTCGTGAAACAAATATATTGTCACAGCTGTTTTTAATCGCTATGCACTATTGAAGTTTTTCAAATCTGAATACCTAAAGTGAGGAACCTCTTAGCATGCAAAATTTCAGAATACAAGAAATTTTTCCTTTATTTTTATTGTCATCATTGATTTTATTTATTTTTTTTGTGGTTTTTAAAATCCCATTGGATCCTTTCGCAGTTCTTTACGGTGGCAACCACGAAGTGCAATTTTTACCCTGGGTTCAGGAACTTAATGCCAATTTAGAACGTGGCATCTATCCCTTTTTTAGTTTTGAAATTAACCTTGGGCAAGATATTTTGGCAGAGTCCCAACAGGCAGCCGCACACCCAATTAAGTTGGCTCTTCTATTTCTAGGCTTTGAACCGTGGTTGACTAATAGTCTTTTTTTTGCAACGCATTTAATTATTTTATATTTTGGAGTTTTTCTCTTTTGTAAAGAATACCTTCCTAGCCATTTGGCAATAGTTTTTGGATTGCTGAATATAATGAATACTGCAAGTATTATTAATGTTGCCCATCCTCATCTCATGTGCCCCTTAGCTTATTTTCCTTATCAGTTACTTCTATTGAAACGCTTTACAGATAATTCCTCTTTCAGTATGAGTTCATTCAAATTTACTCTTGTGACATCTTTGAGCTTGCTTTGTGGTCACTTTCAAATGCAATGGTTTATGTTATTCACTTTGTTGCTCTACTCTTTTTTCAAGGTAAAAGAAGTCAAAACAGTTCTTTTTTACTTTCTTTTTTCGGTGGCACTATCTTTTCTAATTTGTTCATTCCAACTATTGCCGACTATTGGACAAGTGGTGGAATCCTCTAGGTCAGGGCCAGGGGGGATGGATAAATTTGTGGGGTCTGCTTCTCCTCTCACATGGTTAAATTACTTTTCACCGACTCTAGGGTGGGAGATTATAAAATTTAACCACGGAATCTCAGTTGTTTTTGGAATACACAATCTAATTGAAAATACGCATTTTTTGGGAACATTTCCTTTGGTGCTCTTTTTTGCATTTGTTTTAAGAAGTAGAAGCGATGTTTATAACTCAGCACAACGTCATTTATCTCTATTAATTCTTATTACCGTCATAAAAGCACTTGGAATATTTTTTTTCGTCAATGTCTTACTCAACTTTTTACCAATTTTTGGTCAATTTAGGGTTCCAGCAAGAAATTTGTTTTTACTTGATATTTTGCTACTTTTTTTTCTTGCTGCAAATTTGAAACGCATTAATCATGAAGATATTATTTTAAGTTTTAAAATAATGCTTGTGTTTATTCTAATTTGCACTTTTATATCGATTATTCCTATATATTCAGGATTCAAGTCTCCTATAAGTGGCTACTTGCCTTTTACGGGCGAAGACATATTTTTTATACTACTCCCAAGCGTCACTATTATTGCGCTCCTGATAATCTACAAATTGTTTTCACTTTTCACTCACGTTTATGTTCTCATATCTATGTTTTCTTTCCTGACTATATTAGAGTTGTTCACAATTGGAAAATTGATGCCTAATTATCACTATTTTCTTTCAAAAACAGCATACGAAGAATCCCAAGTAAAGATAGACAAATTCTGCCAAGACAATGCAGACGATAAAAAGGTCATTCTCGAAGGATCTTGGCCGAATTTTGATAAACCGATATTTTGGGGTGAGGGTTCGAACGATTTATATTTGGGATCACGATCGCAGACGCAGGCTTTCCCGCGAAACGGAAAAAATTGCAATATAAATCATAGATTCACAACTACTACGATTACACCAATTTGGGTTAATGAATTGTCAAACTTTCTATTTGATTTGAGTTTGAACGAGAGATTATGGGCTTTAGATAAAATGGGATTTCGTCTTCTCTCAATTCAGGAAAAAGGTGAAGCTTTTTCTCTAATAGTCAATACTGATGATAACGCAGGAGTTGATGACTCAGCCATTGAGAAAGCTTTGTTCGATATCGTAAATAAAAATAAAGAAAGTCTGCTTTGGCAAAGTTCAATCGCAAAAAAAATATTTTTACTATTTAAAAGATTTCAATTGGATAATTTTTTTCCTTCAAAAAAAATCTCACCCTTCATGCTCGAAAATGAGTATTTTTTACCAATCGCATCAACGTTCAGCTTCGTTCTTTTAGATAATGAGAAAAAACTGATTAAATATGACAATTCCAAAAGACTTTTGAAACTTAAAGAGGGCTCGCAGGCTGAGATTGAGGTAGTACATATTCCTGTTTTGTTTTTAGTAGGATTTTTTGTATCCGTCATATCTCTATTGTTATGCTTCATTATTTATTTCATAGGTGACGCGCACAAACTCGGCACCCCTATTTCAAGACTTGCATTGAAAGTAAATCTTTCGGATAGCTTCCTTTCATTGTTGAAAAATTCTAAGGTTCTACTTAAAAAATATGAAAAGTTACTCAATTATTCTTTAGCTATTTTAGTTAGCTTGGCTTTATTTGCATTTCCTATATTTAACACTGCTTTTAAAGGTACAAAATATGACCGTTATCTTGATTTATTTTTGATGTCATTGGCTTTTTATTTTGCTTTTCTATTTCTAATTTTTTACGTACTTAGGAAACACAAGGTTTTTTCGGAAGTGTCGTTACCCATAGTATCTTTTTTATCACTAAATTTAGGCTTTGGAAAGATTTTGATCTTATTAGGGGTAACGCCACTTTACGAAGTCATTAGGAAGCTATTATTGTGACGGACAGGAAGTCTTAAAAGGAGTTGTAGAGTCTAAGGCACTATTTGTTGATTTGGATAGAACACTTGCCAAGACTGATGTTTTTCGGGAAAGAATTGCACATGGTTTTTTGAAAAACCCGTTTAAAGTAATTTACATTCTTTTGAGATATATTTTCAATATCCAAAAAGCTAAGATGTATTTGGAGAAATATGTTTATATTCCAGTTGAAACTCTTCCATTCAATCATAAAGCTTTGAAAATTATAAAAGAGTATCAAGCGCAAGGAAAGAATACAATACAATCTACAGCCTGCGATAAAATTACTGCGATAGAGATCAATAAACATTTAAAGGTATTTTCCGGAGTGCTTGTTTCTACAGAAAATTATAATCTCAAAGGCAAAAATAAACTTGACGCTTTAAAAACATTGGCAAAAGGAAAAAAGTTTTACTATGTAGGCGACTCGTATAACGATATGCCGATATGAAAATTTGCAGTAAATAAGTATGTTGTTTCCAATAATGCAATATTAAAAAGATGAATGAAGTAATTGAAGAAGCAATTCAAACTTTCTCTAATGTGACAGATTGGGCAAAATTGGACAATACTATGTATTTTATTTAATATGACATTTGTACAATAGATAAAGGATTTGCGTCGTGAGGAAAATAAATTCAGTTTTTACCGCTTTCTTGGTGCTTTTATTTTTGAGTTCTTTTGCAAAGGCGCAGACCGAAAAATTGGATAATCTTGCTGCGTGCGCAGGTGTTGTGATAGGGAATGGTGCTGTGGATTTTTATTTGGGCGATGAGGAATCGTTTGATATTGCTGCAAACATTGCATACTCAGCATATCTTTCAGAGGTCTTTTCTGGAGGATATCAACAAAATGATTTACAGGTAGCAGACCAAATACTCGGCGGAAATGTAGATAAGATAATCAATGCCCATAACACTGAAAATTTTACTTCAGATGTCTATGAAGAAGTTGTAAGTTGTTATCGGGCACTCGCAAAACAATTAATGGAAGGGGCAGAAACAATAATCAATAACCAAAAAAAATGGAACGAATTGAAAAATACCTCCATTAAAACTTTAAAGAGAATGTTACGCGCAGGATAAATTGATTTTATTGTAAATTCCATCAACATCCTTCCAAGAACAAAAGTATACTTCTTCCTTCTGAACTTAAATCTAGGTTGTCTTTCTGAATATCTTTTTAGAAGCGAATAGACATTAGTATTCTTCCAGAGGTGTCCCTCTTCTGTGGTCAAACCTTTCTCATTTAAGAACTTCGCAATTCTTCTATAACCTAATCCGTCCTTATGGAGTGATTGGACATATCTATAAATCTCTAGTTGTTTTTCTGAATATAGTGTTGGATTTTGTTCTTGAAGGAGATTGTTAAAACTCTTGAAACTTTCGTAGAAAAGATAATTTGAGTACTCGCCATCCGAAAAGTATTGTCCAATCTGACCTACTCCACTTTGACATTTGTAAGGTGTAATGCAGTCGTTGAAACTGCTGGCCTCACATACAATTTTACCATCACTGACCGCCACCTTTTACTCTTCCCCCAATATTCATAAACCCAATTCTTTCTTTATGAGACAATCACTTCGCGTTGAGAGAAAGGAAAGACCTTTGATCAAATCGCAGAGTGGTTAAACAAGAGTGGTTACCTATCTTGTCGTGGAAAGAAGTTAAAAGGCAACCATCTACATTCGATCGTAAAGAAGAGAAGACTAAAAGATGAGAAGTTAGAAAGAGAGTATCCAGAGCAATAGTCTGATTTTAGTTTGGAGGCGGTTGATAAGACTTTGGATGACACAATTTTTTATTTTTAATTTAAAATGGTATATCAGAAACGCATACCTACAGAAACACTTACCCTATCACTCTGTAGAATCAGAAAAAACCAATTAAATCAATGATTAATTCTACAGTAACGGATTGTTTTCCAAAGAATACAGAGTTGACCCCATCAAACTGCTTTTTTCCGATCTTCCCATTGCAGTTAAGTTCTCTGGTAATGTCTGCTGTATATTCCATCTTTATTTCATAAATATTCCCACTTGATAGTTCAGTAGTAACTCTATAGGCAGAATCTTTTACAAAGCTTAACCTACAATATTCTAAAGACATATTTCTGTTTTAATTTAATCGCACTTTTTCATTATTAAACCTTGATGGTTAAACATATCGGAATTTTGTAAATTAGTTTGCAAACTAAACCGGATCCCATAAAATTTAAGATCGATTTAGATAATGGTTAAGAGCTTAAGCTCTAAGAAAATTTGTCAGAGTTAAAAGCATATGAAAAAAAAATATAAACACATTTTAGACGTTATGACCGTTGATAGAGCTCTCAAAGTGGCAAGGAAAAAATCTGAAAGTAAAGAAGTTAACCAAGCAATATCGATTTATAACGAAATTCTCAAGAAATTTCCCGGAAATGCTAAAGCTAAACTAGGATTAAAGTCTTTAGAAAATCCAAATAGAAATGAGATAAATCTACTAGTTAACCTATACCAAAAAAAAAACTTTCAGAGTGCTCTTCTTTATGGAAGAGAGCTTTTAAAAATTTATCCAAGAGCAATAATATTATATAACATTATGGGGGCGGCTCATGCAGCGCTTTTACAATTCCAAGAAGCGGCAAGCTGTTTTAGAAAGGTTATCGAAATTAAGCCCAAACATGCGGAAGCTTATTATAACCTAGCAAATGTGCTTAGAGATAACGATGATCCGACGTCAGCGATCAAGTATTTTAAAAAAGCTATAGATATTAAAAGTGATTATGGAGAAGCCTATTATAACTTAGCTAATATTTTAAGGGATGAAGGCAACTCAAGTGCAGCAATAGAACACTTCAAAAAAGCTATTAAAATTAACCCTAATTATTCTCAGGCTTATAATAACCTTGGTAGTGCTTTGTTGGATAAAGGATACCTAAATGGTTCTATAGATGTTTTTAGAAATTCGCTAAAGATTGGACCTGAAATACCTGAGACTCATTACAATATTGGTGTAGCGCAACTTTACAAAGGCGACGTTAAAAATGCAGCAATAAGTTTCAAAAGAGCAGTCGAGATTAAATCTAATTATGCCAATGCATATTGGAATTTATATGGAACATCAACAAATATTAATGAAGCACAGTATTGGATTGAGTGCTGCCTTCAAGCTGACAGCAGCTATGAGGTTGCACTTCTCACATCTGCCGCTCTGAAAGCATATAAGGGTGACAAAAAAGACTTAGAAGAATTGAAGTCTTCAAAGTTTAAAGACCACCACTACATGCGTTCATTTGATTGGGTATTCAGCTTACCTAAAACACCCAAGTTATTTTTTAATAAGTGGTCTCTTTTTAAATATGCTATGAAACAAAGTATAATAGATAGACCATTTTATGAATTTGGTGTCTTCCGAGGAGATTCTTTCAGATTTCTCATTGGAACTTACAAAATGGGTTATGGTTTTGATACTTTTACCGGCTTACCCGAAGATTGGCATGATCGGAAAAAAGGCTCTTATTCCAGTGAAGGAGATATCCCAAAAATAGATGGAGGTCACTTTGTTGTTGGGAAATTTGAAAGTTCTCTTCCTAAATTTTTTAATCAAAAAAGACCCCTTGCATCTATAATAAATTTTGATGCAGATCTCTATTCCTCGACCATTTGTGCGTTGAACTATTCAAAACAGATAATTGATGAGAATACAATTTTAATATTTGACGAATTTTTGATAAACAAAACATGGGAACAAGATGAGTATAAAGCATTAACCGAGTTTTGTTCAAATAATGGATTAGCCTAGAAAGTCATTGCTGTATCTTTTTTTTCAAAACAAGCAGCTGTGAAATTAATTTATATTTAGCTTTTTGAGAGCGCTGATATGTTTAAATATTTCAGCACTTTAAAAATATCTCACCTCTGGATACTCCTGCCATTGAATTTTAGTATAATTTAGAAGGATCTTTGACCAGGGTCATTATTATTATTTATGTCTCAAACTAACATTTTTTTCTTAAAATCTGTCATTCTCACCGTTTTACCAAATAACCCCCTTTGGGTCCTCGAGAATATATCTCCTATTTGGTTCATCTGCCTCTATTATTCTCAGTTTTTGACAGAACCTGACGATAAAGTTTGAATTGCTTCTTTTGTTGTACGTTTTATTCTAATTTTTTTTCATCAATAAATACATTCTTTGAAGATTTCTTGATATCGATAGTAAAAGAGCGAGTGCTGTAATTTCAAACCAAATAACCATTATATACCTTTCCATAAAATTGAGATTTTTCATATTCTCTTAAAAATACAATGTTACCTAAATTTGATCAAAGAGGTAAAGAGACTGTTTTTAAATTAGGAAATATTGAACGTTTTTATGAGATAGTGTACGTCTGTTTTTATGAACAAAAAAATTTTTACAAGTAGTTGGTTTGTTTTGATATGTATAATCTTGTTTTGGATTTTTCTTCTTCAAAACTACATTTTTAATTACCTAAATCGTCTTAGAGATATTGTCGGCAACTGGGTTTCTCTCTTTGTTATTTTAATATATCTCTGGGGAATATTTGTAGGCGTAATAAGATACTCAAATACGGGAACGGGTATATTTGTCTATGTTAATTTAATCCCTTTAATTGTGTTCTTAGTAATTCGTTATACTTTAAAAAACTTTTAGTTGGTTGCAGTATATACTTAGCAAAATTTACACTAGTGGATAAAGTTAGAAAACGAGTATCCGAGGTTTGGTCTAATTTTAGTTTGAAAGCGGAATAATTAATTTCTTTTATAGTGTGCTACAACGTGACCATTTTGCCATTCTACTATTCCATCAAATGATTTTATAAAGTCATTCCATGTTTTTTTTCCATCATCTCGCGATTTCAAAAAATCTGTTTCAGAAGAATAAATGCCAATACCCAATATTTTACCCTCTCCCGTTTCAACGATAATTTGTTCCGTATTTAATTCTTCTTTATCCACTTTTGGAAACCAAATAGTTTTGGACATTGCTACGAATGCGTCTGCCTTTTCTTGCGAAGGGAACTTGATCGATGCCGTCCTTATATACATTTCCTGTCCCAGTTTTGCTTTATAAAGACTAAATCATTCACTATTTTTCTTTTGCTTTCAATTACTTTAATACGACAAATCCTTAGATTTTTATTCTTTTCTTTTTTTCAATCAATAACCTAAAAGAGAGAACCCAATCGCTAAAAATATACCTACAACTACATGACTAGAAGTAGACAGTAATTTAGTGAGAGTTGGATTTGGCGTTTTATTTCCCATAAAACCTTTTCCGGTTACAGGAAGATAAAAAACCCAAGGAATGCTTACTGATATTAATCCAAAAGTTAATCCAGATAAAATGGAAGTAGATAAAATATCAAAACCAACCATAAGAAAATAATAAGCAAACCCATAACCTATAGCGACACAGTAGTGAAACGCCCATCCAATTCCCAATTCATATTTTACTGGATTTTCTCTATCTAAATTCTTATTAAATACTATTTGGTTCCTAAGAAACATGACAAACCATCTGCCTGCAGTTGACCAGTTAGTAGGGGGAATATTAAATGCCAAAAATAGAATTCTTTGCCATATGTCCATAGCAAGGCAACAGATAAATCCCGCAATTATTGGGTCAAATATGTGGTGTCCCATAAATTCATAATACCAATTCTTTCTCTATCAGACAATCATTGAACAGAGAGAGAAAGGAAAGACATTTGACCAAATTGCAAATCGGTTAAACAAGAAAGGATACCAATCTGCTCGTGGAAAGAAGTTCAAAGGTAATCATGTTCATTCCATAGTGAAGAAGAAAAGACTGAATGATGAGAAGTTAGACAGAGTATATCCAGAGGTTTGGTCTGATTTCAGTTTGGAGGTGTTTGATAAGACTTTGGTTAATATGTTTGCAGACTTTCTTGGATGAAAAAATATCAAATATATGATAGAGGAAATTGTGACCTTGATAATCGAACCTAGTAGGAAAAAAATATGATAATTGCATTTGTAAAATTCAAAATTCCATCAGACCTTGACGATAATATTTTAAAAGAGAAATTTTTGGAAACCGCTCCAATCTATAAAGATACGGAAGGGTTGATTAGAAAAAATTACATATCAGATACAAAAAAAAATATTGCTGGTGGTGTTTATTGTTTTGATACACGAGAGAATGCCAAAAAATGGTTTGATGCTGAAAGGATTGCCTGGATAACAGAGAGGTATAGTGCTCCCGAAATACAATATTTTGAAAACCCTGTTGTAGTTGATAATAAAATAAACGAAGTTGTATCTTAGTTTTTTGATAAGACTTTGGTTGATAATCTCAATAGCAGAGGACGCTATCCGATTTAATTGACTCTTCAACAAGTTTATTAGGCATGGCAAACTCTGCTTTATACCCATCAAGAAGTGTCTCATCGTAACCCCTTGCCTTAGCGGACATTCCTGAGACAAATATGGTTGCATTTGTATTCTTTAAACTTTCCAAATGTTCATATAAATCTCCAGTACCCTGACCAACTATTTCACCAGCACTTTTGCAATTTAGTATATGCACACCGTCTGCCGCAAGAAAGAGAGTCACTTCATGCCCACTTTTTTCTGCAGCAAGGGCAACCATTAAACCTAATGTTACTTTATTTTTGAATTCCAAATCGCTATGAATATGAACGAGTACCTTAGACATTTTTTCTCCTAAAAATTTATTTATGTAATTTATAGTTTTTTTTTGAACTGTTTCAACCAAGCGTGTCTTTAAGAAAATTTATTTGCTAAAATCAGAAACGCACCCCCTACAGAAACACTTACCCTGTTACTCTGTCGTGTAAAAAAACCAATAAAATCAATGATTTATTCGACAGTGACGGAGTGAGTTTGACTGATGAAATAAGTTGAACTCATTTATCAACATCCCTTGTAGTTCTTTTTTACACACTCTCTAGCAAGTCTTTGTGCTTCTTCTATCTGGGATGAGGTCATTTTCTTTTCAAATACCTTTAAATCCTCTTTTGCTTTTTGGTCTCCGTTCGAAGAAGCAATATTCTTCCACATATGTGCATAAACCATATCTTCAATGACACCCTCCCCATTATAGTAACGATTTGCTAAATTGTTCTGTCCATTTGCATTTCCCTGTTCAGCAGCAAGTGTATATAATCGTGCTGCTTCTTTATAATCTTGGGGAACTCCTAATCCTTCTTCGTACATCACTCCTAGATTAGTCTGTGCAAGTGAATTTCCTTGTAAAGCAGCAAGTTTGTACCATCGAACTGCTTCTTTATAATTTTGGGGAACTACGCCTACGCTTCCAATCTGGTATATCACTCCTAGAATAGTCTGTGCACTTGCATATCCCTGTTCAGCAGCAAGTATGTATAATCGAATTGCTTCTTTTTGATCTTGGGAAACACCATCTCCAGAAGTGTACATCGCTCCGAGATAATACTGTCCCATTGCATTTCCCTGTTCAGCAGCAAGTATGTATAATCGTGCTGCTTTTTTATAGTCTTGGGGAACTCCGTTTCCTTCTTCGTACATCACTCCTAGCAAAGTCTGTGCCCTTGCTATTCCTTTTAAAGCAGCAAGTTTGTACCATCGAACTGCTTCTTTATAATCTTGGGGAACTCCTAATCCTTTTTCGTACATCAATCCTAAATTAGTCTGTGCACTTGCATTTCCTTCTTCAGCAAGAGGTTTCCATTCTTTCAATGCGGTCGCATAGTCTCCATTTTGAAAAGCAGTCAATCCTTTATCAAAGTCAGCAGAATAAGAAGGTGCTCCCAATAAAAGAGAGAAGAGTAAAACTTGAATCATGGTTATAGTTTTCATCGTCACACTTTATTTGAAAAACTTTGAAAAGCAAAAAACTATTTAATGGTTTCATAATGGTTGCTCATTCCATACTTCAAAAAACATCTTTTAGTTCTTTTCCCACCGAACTTCCATAGTTCCCCACTCAAGTTCGTACTCTCTATTCAGAGGTTCTAATCACTCTTCTCTTAGACGATACTTCTTGAGTACTGAGTAAACAGAGTTTCCAGTTTCACCCCACTCTTTTCCAGTGTGTGTCTTGATACCCTTATCATTTAGATGTTTTGTAATTCTACGATATGACATGCCAGTTTCGTACAAGTTCTTAATGTAGTTATGCAGTTCTTTTTGTCTTTCAGAATATCTATTACTATTACGAGCAGTGAATCTATTTGTTCGGTTTGAAACTTTAAAACATAAATAATGGTAGTACTTTGTTTCGCTAAATCCGTATTTGGATTTATTCAACAGTATCGTTTGTGCGGTGTAATGGTGGGTTGTTCTCTGCAGATGTGACTTTCAATTTCTCTATAACTTACCGCCGTCCACCTTTTAGTGTTCCACAGTATTCACAATATCAATTCTTTCTCTATGAAACAATCACCGCTCATAGAGAGAAAGGAAAGACTTTTGACTAAATTGCAGAGTGGTTAAATAAAAAAGGATACCTATCTGTTCGTGGGAAGAAGTTCAAAGGCAATCACATTCATTCAATTGTGAAGAAGAAAAGACTGAAAGATGAGAAGTTAGAAAGACAGTATCCAGAGTGTGGTCTGATTTTAGTTTGGAGGTGGTGGATAAGACTTTGGTTAATATGTTTGAGGATTGATAGATTAGAAAGTATATCTAGAATTTTGAGGAGTGAGTGTTTTAAGGTCGGACAAATAAGGAAATGATTTGATCTCGTTCCTTATAAGTCCCCTCCCTATCATATACTACTTACGACCTAAATCACAAGAATGATAATTCAGAACCAAATTTTTTAGGTGTCAAAAAAACTTTTGGAACAGATATTGCTCCTATCTTTTTTTCATATTTTCCTCATGAATGGAGAACCCAGATTAAAATATATTGGGTTCTCCCTTTTTTTATCCAAATAGTAAATTAATGAGATACATAGTTGGTGGTATTTCCAACATACCTAAAAGGTATCCAACAATCATTGATGCCCATGCAAATAAAAAGAGAAGAGTGAAGGTTTTAGTCATTGAAACCAAATTTCGAGATCGAAAAATTTTTATGCCACTCAATCTGACCGTCTAACACTAGTATGTCTATTAAATCTAGATTTTTCTGTTCTCTAAATGCTCGCATCGTGTCAAAAATCCTTTCTGCATTTTTATCGTTATTTATAGTTAAAAAGAACAGAACTGAATCCTTTGATAATCTACAAATGTAAACATCTTCTAATCCCTCATTCTCTAGTGATGATAACTGTTCTTTGTAAAGACCAATAACTCTATCGCATTCCTGCTCAGTTTTAAGATTCAGTACAACGTTTCTAAAAATACTCATTCATGATCCTCTATAATTTTCAATTCCGTATTTTGATTTTTGTATATTCGTCTATGTTAATCTAATCCCTTTAATTGTGTTCTTAGTAATTCGATATATTTCAAAAAACTTCTAGTTAAAAATATGTGCTCAAAACAGTTAAAAGTCACATGAGAATTTAGAGAGAGATGACCCATTGAAGTAGTTTGATTCAAGTTTGAAAGGGTTTAATAACCTTCGATTATAACAAAATATCCTTCAGAATTATCCTTGCGGATATCTATAATTTTTGCGTATTCCTCCGAATTATAAAAAGCATTTGCTCTTTCGGTACTTTCAAACTCAACGACCACATTACGATTACCGCTTGGATTGCCCTCTTTTACGTCTTGTTCTCCTCCCCTAACCAAATATTTTCCTCCAAACTTCTTTATAATTTGTTCAGTATTAGAAGCATATGCCTTATAATTATCAGCATTTGTAATGGTTATTTGCCCTATTATATATCCCTTTTTCATATATCTCGTCTCCTTTTAGTGAATATAATTGCACGTAAATTTTAGTTTTATTTTTGAACTTAATCAACGAACAACAAAGGATACCTCTCCGTACGTTGAAAGAAGTTCAAAGGTAATCAGTTTATTCAATCGTGAAGAAGAAAAGATTGAAAGATGAAAAGTTAGAAAGAGAGTATCCAGAGGTGTAGTCTGATTTTAGTTTAGAAGTGGTTGATAAGACTTTAGTCAATATGACTGAAGATTTTTTAAATTTGACCAACCTGTAGTAAATAATTACATTCAATTCTTATAAAAATATTCTAGGATTGTTATGTTAACTGTATATGGAAGAAAATCTTCCGCAAATGTTCAAAAGGTTCGTTGGATTTGTAGTGAAGGTAACTTGGAATTCAAAACAGAAATAGTTGGAGGGAAGTATGGTGGACTGACCTCTCCAGCATTTATAAGGTTGAACCCAAATAGCACTATTCCAGTTTTGAAAGATGGTGACTTTATACTTTATGAATCCAATTCAATTATAAAATACATATCTGATAAGTTTGATATTCTCAAGTCTGACACTCAAGAAAAGATAGCATTAAATAATCAGTGGATTGATTGGTCGAGTTCAGTTTTTGGATTAAACTGTTCAACTTATACAGTGCATAATATGTTGCTTCCCATTGAACAAAGAAACACTGCTTTAGCATCTGAAGCAAAAAAGAAGATCTATTCATGCTTCGAATTATTAAATAAGCAGTTAGAAAAAACTAATTATCTTCTTGAAAATCAACTTAGTTTAGCAGACATCCCCATTGGTTGCTGGATACATAGATGTGTGGTTTTGGGTTTAGAGATTGCAGAGTTTAAATCGTTAGAAAAGTTGTATATTAATTTGAAAGAGAGGCGCACTTTTAAAACGGAAGTATTTTCCGCACCTTTACCTCCCGAGTAGTTATTTATTTTTCCAACTCTGTGAAATCATAGTGAGTTTCAATTTTCCCATCCAAGACAATTATGTCAAGAAACTCGAACCGATTTATTTTCCTCCACTCGCTTGTTTTTTCAATAACTGCGAGTGCGTCTTTATCTGTATTGAATACTGCAAACATAAGAAGAGAATCTTCAGTTAATCGACATACAGTCATATTTTGCATACCCATTCCTTTTAGAGAGGGATAAAAATCTTTTGAACGAATTAAATAGTTTTCACAATCGTCCTTTGACTTAAAATTAATTACAAAATTTCTGAAGATACCCATTTGATTTCTCCCCCATTGTATCGATTTTTTTATCTTACTTGCTGAAAATAGTCATACTCCAACTATATCAGAAACACATACCTACAGAAACACTTACTCTATCACTCTGTAGGGTCAAAGAAACCCAATAAAATTAATAATTTATTCTACAGTGACTGAATAGCTGAGAATTGCTTCTTTTGTTGTACGTCTTATCTTTTAGTCTTCCAAGTCGCTCCATCAACGATAATTACTCCGTTCCCTTTATGAGATACTGACTGGCACTCTCTTCCCCTTGGAGCAGTTATACCTTTAGCTGGATTAGTCAAAAATAGATTTCTGCAAAATCCCTCTTTTTTGTTGAATGTCCAACTACCGTTAATAATTCTTTTTGTTCCATCTTTACTAGATTTTAATTCTCCAGAGAAATAACCATCATTAGTAAATTTAATGATTAAACCATTTTTGCCATAGAATTTTTTTCCTACAACTTGCTTTTTGAAGCTTTCAGCAGTCGCTTTCTTACTACTTTGGCTGTATCCACTTGATGCCATAATCAAAGTTATTATTAGCGTTAAAAAAAAATAATTTTTCATGTTTGTATCTCTCTAATTTTTTTTAATTTTGAATAGTCGTTCAAAATACGATTATTTTGATAAATTATTATTTAACTTGCAACTAATCTTTTAACCACTCTAACTTCATCTTACTGAACTTCATTTCTGAAGTGTAAGACTGTCGTTCTAGTCGTGCTTGTCTCTCTGCGTATCGTTTAAGAACTGCATAAACATTTGAGTTCTTCCATTCTTTATTTTTCGCAGTGCGAGAACCTTCTGCATTCAATAACTTAGCAATCGTTCTATAGCCTTTTCCACTATCGTGAAGTGATTTAATACGATTATGCGTGTGTTCTTGTTCATCACTCCATAAATGCTCAGAGTAATTACAAAGCAGTGTATTTGTGCTTATTTCGACTGAAAATGTAAGATATTGTTTGTATTCTTCACCAAAAAAGAAGCAATTCTCAGCTACTCTACCGTGACGGAATACTTTGAGAATAATATATCAAATCTGTTAATTCAAAACTTTTGAAGTCTTATCCATAAAGGAGAGGTTTGAGTCCAAATACACCGTTCTTAATCTTACTTTCTAGACCTCTCACTACCTCTATACTGTTGTCACCGACAAAGTCACAAAATCTATAGGAAAGATTTTTTTGAATGTAGTGTTTTGTCTTTTCGTCTAGAAACCCTTTGGATGGTTTGTATGTTCCCTCCCTAATAAGTTCGGGTATTACAAAATAATCATGAACATAAACACAAAATTGATCTCCACTTCTTCTACCTGATCTGTGGGATATCATTCTTGATATTGGATTTCTTTTTCTTTTGAGGATTGTAGACCACTAATACCCACATAGATGATCTTATCGTCATTGTCCCAAATCGTGTAGATAATGGAACCTTTGGTTGGAATGTGATTTGTGGGATCTTCTGAGAAACTTATGGGTTTATTTTTACTATCAAAGAGTTTGGAGAGATCATAGTTATCCAAAAGATAATTGGTCATTCTTGTTTAATACCATTTTTCCAAGTTTCCGTTTACTCAAAAATTTCGTCATTGGTATAATACTCAAATTGTTTAATACCATTTTTCCAACTTTCCGTTTTCTGAAAAACTCCGTCACGGGTATAATAATGAAGTAGACCATTCTCCTTTCCACGTTTAAAAGTTCCCCTAAAAACCACCTTACCATTTGGAGAATAATATTCCATAAGTCCATCTTTTTTTCCACGTTTATAAGTTACCTTGTAAAACAACTTACCAGTTGTATAATACCATTCCCCAATACCATCTCGTTCTCCGTCTTTGTAATTGTATTTGGATTCTAACTGACCATAATCTGAATAATTTTCCCAAACACCATCTAATATTCCATCTTTGAAAGTAATTCTTTCTCTTAAATGACCATTTCTCCACTTTTCCTCTATAGTGAGAGAACTATCTTTGTTGATGAATTCCCAAAACCCATCTGGTCTTCCGTCTTTGAAATTATCTTTTTCTATTAACTGTCTTAAACTTTTCCTACCATCTTCTGAAATAAAATTATGGTAGATTATCCATTTACCGTCTTTCTTCCCCTTTTTAAACGTTCCACTTTCTTTACTTGATATCTCAACAGTAAATGGAATATCAGAAAACTTTTTGTAGTAGAGATTATTCCTTGTAACCAAATCATTAAATGTAAACGTCTCACTCCAACTTGGTAAGGAAAGAAGAGATATAAAAACAGTGATAATTAATATTTTTCTCATCAAAAAATAGTATCCAATATATCATTGAAATCAAATACAATTCTAAAATTGAAAGGAACCTCTAAAATCATTCGTTGTAAAAAAGAAGACCTTCTTGGTGAATGAAAATGAATGAGACAAATGAATTTAAAAGTCCATTTCTTGAGAAGAAAGAAAGACTGTTAGAAAATGAAGTAGGGTTTGTTATCTATGATGGATTTCCAGTTTCAAAAGGTCACTGTTTAATCGTCCCTCACAGAGTTTATTCCGATTATTTTGAATCAACTAGTGAGGAAGTCCTTGGTCTTCAAAAATTAGTTTTAGAAACAAAGAAACTTCTTGATGAAAAGTTTCAACCTGACGGATTTAACGTTGGGATAAATTCAGGGGAAACTGGAGGTCAGACCGTTCCTCATGTTCATATTCATTTAATACCGAGGTATAAGGGAGATATGGAAAATCCTCGAGGTGGAGTAAGAGGTGTAATACCCTCTAAACAGAAGTACTAATGGACCAATATATTAAAGATCTTTCCTATGTCATCCAAAATGGAGATATGGAGAACACCTATAAAATGGTCTGGATAAGATCGATAGTAGAAACTTGTTGTCTTGACCCAAAAACAAGAGAAATTCATTTTGATACTCTTTCAAAAAAGATTTTTGGATATTACTGGAACCAGACAATTTATTTTGACTTAGAACAGAGTCCTAACCCAAAAAAAAGACCAGGTATCTATCAACTCGTATGTGAAGAAATCAATAAGTTTAGAAACCAACATGGATCCAAACCTGAATGGTTTTCCAAAATAGAGTCAAAGATCACTATTCCAGAAAAGAAGATAAGTACGATTCTTTCAAAGGATGTCTGTTGGAGATTCTTAAAAGTGGGAAATGAAAGTTATGATCTTTATGAGTTAGACAAAGAGAAGAGAACAGTTACTTTAAAAAACTCCAGATTAATAAGTGAATATTCGGATTTGTTATTCGATATTATAAATTACAGATGGATACAGAAACTTGAGGAATTCAATAACTCTCCACGGATATCAAAAAAGGTTAAAGGAACTGAAAGAGAAGACGTCAAAAGAGGAAATCTGAAAAAGTTTCAAAAATACCTCGACTTGGAGAATCCAGAACAAATCTGTTTTATTTCGAACCAACCAATAAAGAAAAATAAGTTATCAATAGATCATGTAATTCCATGGTCTTACCTTTACTCAGACAACTTATGGAATCTTGTTTATGTAGATAAAGACAAGAATTCCTCTAAGGGGAATAAAATTCCAAGTGAGTCTACAATAAAAAAATTAGTTGAACGAAATAAAAAATTATCCAAATTAATTGATCAAAAGAACTTTAAAGATAAAAATACAGAAGATCTTGAACTTTCTATAGAAAGAGATTGGGTCAAGTATTTTTGGGTCGGTTGTAAAGGATAGTATATGAGAACATTGTTTGTAACAATATTTCTATTTTTTGTCTCGGTTTCATGTTTTTCAAAACCTATGACCTCAAAAGATTTTGTTTATACAAAAGTATATATATGTGGTCCGAAAAAATGGAGTATTTTTTATATACCCCACATTGAGTTAATTTATTACCATTTTATTCACTTCGACCAATTTGGAAACGTTGTTATTTTAAATAATGGAAACCAATTTAAAAGTTTTGAAGAGACAGTTCAATCTGACCTTCATCAGAAACCTGGGGGTGAACTGAGTTTGACTTTTAGAAAAAATGACCATGATTATTTATTTGATTTAAAACGAAAGGGTTTTGATGGAAAATCCTCCGTGAGGACAATTGTTTTTAATGAAACAAAACTCACATATCAAGATAGACAGTCCAAACTAAATACAAGTGGGGAGACCGAGTCAACTAAGGTTTTTAAACCAGGATTGTGTTATAAAGTGAGATGATTGAAACACACGTGTCCAAAACTATTCAAATCTTGTTTGTCTCTCTAAAAAATCCACTCTTCTAGTACAAAAGAAACTCACCATTTTTTCCTGAAATTTTTAGGATTAAATTTTCAGTTCATTGAAGTCTTCAATTTTCTTGAAATTACACATAACTCCTCTGAATTATGGACAATTTTATAACTATCAAATCTTTTTAATCTCTTCTTGTACTTGTCTAATGTCACCCAGATCAATTTTGGAGTGTACTGATGACCTCTAGGAGATTTTAAATTATAACTATTAAGATAATCACTTATCTCAACTGACGACTTTCCCTGATCACTTAGGGACTTTATAAGTTTCAATCTACTTAATCTTTTTGGATCTAGATTAAAGATGGATAATTTCTTGGTTTCTATAACAACTCTGTACTTAATGAATAGGTCGTAATTACCATATATTTTTCTAAAGTTATTCCACAGTGGCGTTTGAGTGGTGTGGGTGGGTATTTAAAAATGCTGACGTGATTTTCCATTTCTCCATAACTTACCGCCGTCCACCTTTTACTGTTCCGCAATATTCACAGTATCAATTCTTTCTCTATGAGACAATCAACGAACAAAGAAAGAAAGGAAAGACCTTTGACCAAATCGCAGAATGGTTTAACAAGAAAGGTTACCTATCGGTTCGTGGAAAGAAGTTCAGAGGTGCTCATGTTCATTCAATTGTGAAG
>CACIAQ010000012.1 GCA_902584635.1 uncultured Alphaproteobacteria bacterium | reverse complement strand
TAAGACCTAATTATTTATTGGCTCAAAAAATTATAGCACAAGCTGCAAAAAACCAAATAAAGATAGATACCAAAATCAATATGGCTTTTAACAATCTTTGGAATTTAAAAAGTATTGACACGACATTAAGAGCGATACTGAGAGCCGCGAGCGCCGAATATCTTAATAAAAAGACTCCGAAAAAAGTTATTATGTCTGAGTATGTCTCGATAACGGGGACATTTTATCCAAGCGGACAAGAACAGAAACTGGTAAATGGCTTGCTTAATAAAATCATAGAAGATCTTCAAATTTAGCAATTTTTTTTCTCAATAATTTCTTTGGCATTATCTTTCCTACCTGACCTCTTTTACCTTCCCAGTAACTAATATCTTCAATTGTTGAAAATATTTTTTTTATGATTAAGTCATTTTTTTCGTTTGGTGAAAAAAGCATTAAATCCAAAAGAGCTTCGTCCTTGTAACGCTGCAAACGAACACCTTTACCTTTTTTTAATAAAGGCAATTCCCTCACAGAAAAAATCAGCATCTTTGAAGAAGTGCTTAAAACAATGACTTTATCACCCGTAATTTTTTGAAAACCAATCACTTCATCGTCTTCACTTAGCTCAAATATTTGTTTTCCAGTTTTCGTTGAGGATTGTAGAGAAGAAAAAGAAACTGCGAAACCGAGACCTTTTCTAGAAAATATCAACCCTTTGTGTTCACGTTGGAAAGGAAGAATACAGACTATTGAGGTAACATTTCCTGTTCCGATCATTAAATTCAGAGGTTCTCCATAGCCTTTTTCTTTTTTTAGCAAATCAATGGATAAGCTGAATGACCTTCCCTCTGAGTTCATTATCAACAATTGCTGGCTTCTTAATAACTCGGCAACGAACTTAATGGTATCGCCATCTCTTAGTTTAAACGAATTAGTATCAAGGCTATGCCCCTTATAAGACCTTATCCATCCATTTTCGGATAAAACCAATGTCACTGGCAAATCATTTATTGTATCATATTTGAAAGATGACCGATATTCCTCATCCTCTGGTTCTATCGATGTCTGTCGTTCACTTAATTCATAATCCACAAATTTTTTCTTTAGTGTCGACAATTCGTTTTTAACATTTTTCCATTGAACCCTTTTATCTTCCAGCAAATCTTCTAAAGCCTGTCGTTCTTCCATCAATTCCTGCTGCTCTTTTGAGAGCAGTTCTTCATCTAACCTTCTCAATGCTCGTAATCTTAAGTTCAAAATTGCTTCAACCTGTAATTCGCTGAGACCAAATTCTTCGATAATTACTGTTTTGGGATCGTCTTCCTCTCTAATGATACCTATTATTTTATCAAGATTAACATAGGCCTGCAGCAAGCCCTCTATAATCTCTAATCGCTTATCAATATTTTTTAACCTATGGTTAGATTTTCTGATCAATATTTCTCTACGATGATCGAGAAAAACCTTAAGTAATTCTTTCAGATCACTAACCTTTGGTGAAATACCGTCAATTAAAACATTAAAATTTACTGAAATTTTTGTCTCTAAGTCAGTTAATCTATATAAGGAAGTCAGAAGCGTTTCTTTTTCTACGTTTCGAGATCTTGGCTCTATGACAATTCTTACCTCCTCTGTGCTTTCATCTATCACGTTTTGTACAAAAGATAGTTTTTTTACAGAAATCAAATCAGCAATTTTTTCTATGAGCTTTCCTTTTTGTACTTGATACGGTATCTCATCTATTATTAGCTGCCAGTTACCGTGCTTTAAATCCTCAAAGTGATGTTTGCAACGCAATCTAAAGCTTCCCTTACCATCGGTATACACTTTTATAATTTCTTCTTTACTATCTAGAATAGTGCCTCCAGTCGGGAAATCGGGCCCTATTACAATTTCTGTTAATTGTTGGATAGTAGAATTAGGTTTATCAACCAATAATATACAGGCTTGCAACAATTCAGTTATATTGTGGGGAGGAATATTTGTGGCCATTCCTACTGCTATTCCAGAAGCTCCGTTTGCTAGAAGATGAGGGAAGCTTGCTGGAAGAACACTCGGTTCATGACTTGAACTGTCGTATGTTTCCTTAAAGTCAACAGAATCTTCATCAAGACCTTCTAGAAGATCAATAGAGTATTTTGATAGCCTAGCTTCTGTATATCTTTGAGCAGCCGGATTATCTCCATCAATATTTCCAAAATTTCCTTGCCCGTCAATAAGGGGATATCTAACACTAAAATCTTGAGCAAACCTAGCCAGTGCATCATAGATAGCTTTATCCCCATGAGGATGGTAATTGCCCATTACCTCCCCTACAATTTTAGAGCACTTTCTAAAATTTGACTGAGGATATAGGCTGAGCTGGTTCATCGCGTAAAGTATTCTTCTATGTACTGGTTTAAGGCCATCTCTTGCATCAGGAAGAGCTCTGTCCATGATTGTAGATACTGCGTACAAGAGATATCTTGTCTCTAATGCTGTTGTAATATCTTGTTTTTGGTCCATTTGCTGAGTATTCATATATCGTATTTGATCAAGTTTCTGCGATGCGAAAAATTACTTGAAATAAAGATTAAACTCAATAATAGAAATTCACAAAAATTAAATTATTTCTTTATTTAAATCGCAAGAGCATTATAAGGATACCGAATGATATTAGAAAACGCTCATATATTCGTAATAGCAGCTTGTCTATTGGTAGTTATAGTTTTGATGATCGGTCTTGGTGGATTTGCATTTGGCGGTGATTTTAATAAAAAGTATGCAAATAAGATTATGCGCTTGAGAATACTGCTACAAGCAATCGCGATCTTATTGATAATATTTTTCGTTTATTTTTCATAAGGTGAGTAGTTGATAAAACTAAATAAAATTTACACAAAGACGGGTGATGGTGGGGACACGGCACTTGGCGATGGGAAAAGAGTACTTAAGGATAGTCTTAGGGTTAGTGCTTATGGAAATGTTGATGAACTTAACGCCAGTATCGGGGTTATAACACTCTACGCTAATACAGAATTAAAAAGAAAGCTTAAAAACATCCAAAATGACTTATTTGATATCGGCGCTGATTTATGTGTGCCTATTTCGGAGAAGCATAAAGATAGATTAAGACTATCTATAAACCAAATAGAGACGCTTGAACTGGAGATTGATGAAATGAACAGTATTCTAGAGCCTTTGAGTAGCTTTGTTCTACCTGGAGGATGTAAGTCTGCTACTTTTTTACACATGGCTAGGACAATTTGCCGCCGTGCGGAAAGGAGTGTGGTTAGTTTAAAGTCTAAAGAGGATATTAACAACAATACACTTGTATATTTGAACAGACTCTCAGATTGGCTATTCGTTGCCTCAAGAGTTGAAAATCAGGAGAACTCATCCGAGGTGCTCTGGACTCCTGGTAAAAACAAATAAAACGTCTTGTATGAGAAGTTTATCTAGTGCATATTTTGAATTTAAGTTTAACCAAAGAGATATAGAATAGATGAAAATTTTAGTCCCTGTAAAAAGAGTGCTCGACTACAATGTAAAGGCTCGAGTAAAAGCAGATGGAAGCGGCATTGACTTGACGAATGTTAAAATGTCAATGAACCCATTTGATGAGATAGCGCTTGAGGAAGCTATAAGAATAAAAGAGAAAGGCAATGCGGAGGAAATAATAGCTGTATCAATTGGGGTTCAGCAAAATCAAGAGACGTTAAGGACTGCATTAGCTATGGGCGCTGACCGAGCCATTCTGGTTGTCGCCTCAGATGATGTCCACAACGATATTGAGCCCCTCACAGTAGCAAATATACTTACAGCTATTACTTTTAAAGAATCACCGTCGTTAATCTTATGTGGCAAGCAGGCAATAGATAACGATTTTAACGCTACAGCCCAAATGTTGTCTGCAAAACTTAATTGGTCTCAAGCAACTTTTGCCTCTGAAATTGAAGTGAAGAAGGATGTAGTCAGGGTAACGAGGGAAGTTGATGGTGGGCTTCAGACTATAGAAGCGAAAATGCCAGCCGTGATATCGGTTGATCTCAGACTAAATGAACCTAGATACGCTAGTCTGCCAAATATTATGAAGGCAAAGCGGAAACCACTGGAAGAAATCAGCCCAGCTGATCTAGGGGTTGAAATGACGCAGAGACTTAAAATTATTAAAACAAAAGAGCCAGACAGTAGAGAAGCAGGATTGATCCTAGAAAACATAGATCAACTGGTTGAAAAAATTCAAGAGAACGTCGGAGGATAGATTTATGAAAATATTAGTTTTGGCAGAAATTAATGACGGCGAGCTTGCCGAAGATCAAACTAGTAAAACTGTATCAGCAGCAGCTACATTGGGTAAAGTTGATGTTTTATGCGCTTCAAACAAGTGCGCCGATGCATCAACAAAAGTGGCGAAAATGGATAATGTAGAAAATGTCCTAATATTAGAAGATGACCTTTTTGCTCAAAGCCTTGCTGAGAGCTATAGCGAGACTCTGATTCATACTATAAGCTCATATTCTCACGTTTTTGCTCCATCTAGTTCCTTTGGAAAGAATGTTTTGCCGAGGATCGGTGGCATGTTGGATTTAATGGTCATATCAGATATATCTAAAGTTATATCGGAGGATACTTTTGAACGTCCAGTTTATGCTGGTAATGCAATACAGACAGTTCAGTCCATTGATAAAATCAAATTAATATCTGTTAGAACTAGCAACTATAGCGCTGTACCTTTGACAGGAAGTGCAAGCATTAACAAAATAGACTGTAAAAGTAAAAACACCCTTACTACTTTTATAGAAAATAAAATTCAGACAAGTGATAGGCCTGAATTAACTTCAGCAAAAGTTGTGGTTTCTGGAGGAAGAGGTGTTGGAAGCAAAGAAAATTTTGAAATAATTGAAGGTCTTGCTGATAAATTAGGGGCAGCAGTAGGTGCTAGTAGAGCAGCTGTTGACTCAGGGTTTGCTCCCAATGATTGGCAAGTTGGACAAACTGGTAAGGTAGTTGCACCTGACCTATATGTAGCAGTCGGAATATCTGGTGCGATACAGCACTTGGCGGGAATGAAAGACAGTAAAGTAATTGTAGCGATCAACAAGGATGAGGAGGCTCCAATTTTTCAGGTTGCTGATTTTGGACTAGTTGATGATCTGTTTAAAGCTGTTCCAGAGATAGAAAAGAAAATCTAATCAGGGAGGCATAGTTTTAAATAGTGATTATAAAGGAAAATCACTTTTGCAACATTGTGTGGTAAATCTTTACATCATAACTTTTGCCCAATAGATGCTTATATAGCTGCTCAGCAACAAATACAGATCTATGCTGACCTCCAGTACAACCGAGCCCTATTGAAAGGTAGGACTTACCCTCTTTTTCAAACGCAGGTATAATCGTCAACAACATCTGTATTAAACATTTATTAAATGATGCCCAACTTTCATCTTTACGCAGATAATCTTTAACCTCAACATCAGTTCCATTTAAATCTTTCAAACCCCTCCCCCAATTTGGGTTCTTTAGAAACCTGCAGTCAAAAATCATGTCTAAACCTGAAGGAGACCCACTTCTAAAAGAAAAGGATTGTAATATGATTTGTATGCTTCTGTTTTTTGCCAGTGGAAAAATAGTCCCCAACTTCAATCTTAGTTCATTGGGGCTGGTATTACTTGTATCTAAAACAAAGTCAGCTCTTTCTCTCAAAGGCGCGATAAGTTTAAGCTCCCTTTTTATTGAAAGTTCGAGATTGTTCTCACCAAGAACTGGATGGGGTCTTCTAGTCAAACTAAATCTTTTTATCAAAATGTCTAAACTGCACTCTAAAAATAAAATTACCACGCGAGATTTTGATAATGCCTTCCAGTTATTTATCTCTTTCATTAAGTTTTGGAGAGAAAAACTCTTTGATCTAATATCAAGGCCTAAGGCCAGTGGCTTATCTAATAATTCTCTAGGAGCTACTCTAGGTATTAAATGAACAGGCACATTATCGAGCGTATCAAACCCTTGATCATCTAGTATGTGAATAACAGTTGTCCTTCCTGCGCCTGATTGTCCTATGACTAGGATTAATTCATTCTTGTCGACCAATAGCTTCCCTATACTTTATTACTAAAAGATAAGTTAAAAAAAAAATAAACCAAGTTAACCAACGACAATGTAATTTTCATTGTTTTTTTACTTTATTTGTGATTTATCAAATTATTGTAACATCTTGTCACAGTCAAATCTGAAGCTATTATTGATCATACTATTGAACAAAGTGGGAGTATTATAAAATTAGTAAAATATGTGAAAATTTGAATGAAATTGAACTGGTTGAAGAGGCCATTAAAAATGGCGAAGGGAAGTTGGGGAAAGGGGGTTCCTTAATTGTGTTTACAGGGGAAAAGACCGGAAGATCGCCTAAGGACAAGCATGTAGTTAGAGAAGAAAGCACAGCAGATAAGATCTGGTGGAGAAATAACCGATCGATGTCATCTAACCATTTTGAAACACTTCATAAAGATATGCTGGAACATCAAAAAGGAAGAAAGTGTTACTCCCAAGCTTTGCAAGCTTCAATGAACACAAATGAGTTTTTAAATATTGAAGTTAAAACGGAATTAGCTTGGCACAGTCTATTTATAAGGCATTTGCTGAAAATCCCCTCAACGGAGTCCTTAAATAATTTTCAGCCCGACTTCAGAATTTTAAATTGTCCTTCCTTTTTCTCTGATCCTGAACGCCATGGATGTTTATCCAAGACTACTATCGCTATAAGTTTCGAAAAAAAGCTCGTTTTAATTTGTGGCACGGCGTATGCAGGAGAAAACAAAAAGTCAGTTTTTACTCTTCTGAACTTTTTACTTCCAGAAAAATTTACGATGCCAATGCATTGCTCTGCAAACCACGCTATCTCAAATAAAGACGACGTCGCTCTTTTTTTTGGTTTGTCGGGAACAGGTAAGACAACCCTTTCCGCGGACCCAGACAGAGTTTTGATCGGCGATGATGAGCATGGTTGGAGTGACTTAGGCGTATTCAATATTGAAGGTGGTTGTTACGCAAAAACAATTAATTTAAATTATGAGGATGAACCACAAATTTTCTGTACCACTGAAAAGTTTGCTACCGTTATAGAAAACATGAATTTTGAACCAAACAATAGAAAACTAAAATTCACAGACTCTTCTATTACAGAAAATATGCGATGCGCCTATCCGATTTCTTATATAAAAAACTCTTCGAAATCTGGATCCGGTGGGGTTCCAAAGAATATTATTTTATTAACCTGTGATGCTTTCGGTGTGTTGCCGCCTGTAGCTAGACTTACTGCATCCGAAGCAGTTTTCTATTTTCTTTCTGGTTTTACATCGAAGGTTGCGGGAACTGAGGAAGGAATAATTGAACCTGTTCCCACCTTCTCGACTTGTTTTGGCGCACCATTTATGCCTCAAAAACCGGAAGTTTATGGGCAACTTTTGTGGGATAAAATTAATAACGCGCATCCCGTTTGTTGGCTGCTTAATACAGGATGGAGTGGTGGAGGCTATGGGAAAGGGAAAAGAATATCAATAGAATTAACCAGAAAGATTCTGAAGTTCATTTTAAGTAATAAAGCTGAATTCCAGACAAGAGCAGACCAGTTTTTCAATTTTTCTGTTCCTATCGAAGTAGATGGCGTACCTGGCAACTTACTCAACCCTAGGGCAAATTGGACGAGTGAGAGTGAATATGATAAGTCAGCAGCTGAATTGAGATCGATGTTTGTAAAAAATTTTCAGCAATTTTCCTCAATCAATAAAAATGTAGATGGTGTTTACAGTCGCTTAAAAAATGACTGATTCTGCCAGTGTTATTGGCATTGATGGTACTTCTACTGGCTGGATTGCATCAATAGGGAACGTGAGAAATAAGTCTTTATTTACCATAAAATTTTGTGAGAAACTTGACAGACTTCTGTCATACTATCCAAACAGCGTGGTTGTGATAGATATGCCAATCGAATTGAATAAAAAAAACTACCTAAGAGAGTGTGATGTTTTAGCTAAAAAATATCTGGGTAAAAATTTTCAATCGTCGGTCTTCATTCCACCATTGAAAAGAGTTCTTCAATGCAGTACCTATCAGGAGGCAAATAAATTGAGCAAGGAAATAACTGGAAAGGGCTTATCGAAGCAATCTTGGCATCTAAAAAATAAGATTAATGAGGTAAGAGGCGTTTCCAAGGTATATAATAAGTTATATGAGGGACATCCCGAGTGCAGCTTCAAAATGTTAAAAAATGAAACTTTAATTGCAAAAAAAAAATCAGTTTTAGGCATTTTTGAGAGGCTAGATCTTTTGAAAAAAGCGGGTTTGGACCCTTTGTCAATAAGAATTGAGATAGAAAAAAATTCTACAATAAAGATCGATGACGTTTTAGACTCGATGGTTCTTTTTATAACGGCATTAAGAATTGTTGAAGGGAATTACTTATGCCTAGAAAACACGAAATTTGAAAATAATGATGATAGTGGGCAGATTTTCATATAAATTTAAGTTGAAATTGTGGTCGAAAAGGTCATATTACATAAGAGCAAAATCGGAGAAATTAAAGTGGATCTATCGACACCAGTTCAAAACGAGATAAAGAGTACCTTTCTACTAGATGATGGAGAACTAGTTAGAAAAGCACTAATAGTTGCTAGGCAATTAGAGGAGTACCTTAGTGATCTAAGGGTTATAGTTAAAGACAGTTATAATAACCGAGAAGTCCAAGACAATTACCAAAGTAAGTTGCATGGGCTGGCATGGATCGCAACATATGTAGAAGCCCTTAAGCAAATGTCCATTTGGGCCGAGCTCCTTTTGAAAAGCGGAAACTTTAGCCAAACGGAACGTATAATACTTATCTTGAGCTTTAACGAATACCTAAACCAAATCTTCGGTGGTATAATGATGTCTCAAAATGAGATTATTAGGCCAGTTGATATAGACAACAAAAAAGTTGCGGTCCAAAAATTAAGTACAAAAGAGGTATTATTCTTTAAAGATGAAGTAGATGTGAATCAATTAAGGTCGGAATTAATCAAGTTTATATTTCAAAATGGAAGCACTCCTTTTATAGGCAATGATGGCTTAAATGAAGAGCAAACTATGATCAGAGAAGAGTTTCATAAGTTTTCTAAGGACAAAATAGAACCATACGCTCATGAATGGCATTTAAAGGACGAATTAATTCCGATAAAACTGATTAAAGAACTGGCTAACTTAGGTGTATTTGGATTGACCATTCCAGAAGAATTTGGCGGTGCTGGGCTAGACAAAATATCAATGTGCGTAGTTTCTGAAGAGCTTTCACGAGGATACATTGGTGTTGGAAGTCTCGCTACTAGAACAGATATCGCATCAGAACTAATACTTTGCGGAGGTACCAGAGAACAAAAAGATTATTGGTTACCAAAGATATCTACCGGTGAAATTATGCCTACAGCTGTTTTTACTGAACCTAATACGGGGTCAGACCTTGGAAACTTGCAAACTCGAGCAATACTGCACGGGGAAGAATACAGTATCACGGGAAACAAAACGTGGATAACGCATGCATCGAGGGCAAACCTAATGACTTTATTAGCGCGTTCAGATAAAAATAGAAGCGGTTATAAAGGCTTATCGATGTTTCTGGCAACAAAATCTCCAGGGAATGATAATGAAGATTTCCCCGATGAGGGTATAAATGGTGGAGAGATCGAGGTTTTAGGTTACAGAGGCATGAAGGAGTATGAGTTAAGTTTTGATGATTTTAGGGTAGATAAAAATAATTTACTTGGAGAAGAAGAAGGTAAAGGGTTTTCACAACTTATGGAAACATTCGAGAGTGCCCGTATTCAAACAGCAGCAAGAGCAATAGGTGTAGCCAAAAATGCGCTTGACTTGGGGCTTAAGTATGCTGATGAAAGAACTCAATTCGGCAAAAAGATCATTAACTTTCCACGCGTAAGAGATAAGCTAGTAAATATGGCTGTTGAAATAATGGTTGCAAAGCAACTTACTTATTTTTCAGCAAGAGCCAAGGATAATGGAAAAAGATGTGATTTAGAGGCTGGAATGGCTAAACTTTTAGCAGCTAGGATAGCTTGGACTGCGGCTGATAATTCGTTGCAAATCCATGGAGGTAATGGTTTTGCTCTCGAATATCCAATTAGTCGCGTAATGTGTGACGCAAGAATCCTCAACATTTTTGAGGGAGCAGCAGAGATTCAAGCCCAAGTAATCGCAAAAAGGATATTAAGTTAAAATAAATCGAGTGACAAAACTCGGGCTCTAGATCTGAAAAATGAATCCAATTGGACCTTTTTTATTGGCTGAAGATTTTTTTTTATAAAATACTCTGTTAGCTTAAATCCATTTTCTAAATCTGCTTTGGATATTATTTTAACCGAATTACTGTTATTAAAAAAAGGCGGGAGGATTAGCAACTTTTTTTCCCAACCGATACCCGATTTTCCTGAAACAGCACATCCACTCTTTGGAGATACAAACTTTAAGTCGTCTTTTGAACCACTAACCACACACTTACCTAAATCAAGTCCAAAACCTAGACTTTTTAATAATTTTAACTCCCACTGTATGTATTTTCCTATTTTTTCTTTTGGGTCGCACTCTTCCTCGATATTAACAATTGTTTGATGATAGAGTTCATCAAAACTAATTCTTTCAGGTAAAAATGTGGAGCAAAGGACACAAATCAAGTTGAAAAGTTCCAAACCAATCTTCTTTTGACTAATTATATGGTACCTAGATTTAATCAACTCGATGTTAAATGTTCCGAGGCCTTCTTCAACTTTTGAATTCCAAGTTAAAAACAGTTGGTTTCCAGGCTGTATTACAGACTTATTTTTTTTGTTGAATGCACCTTTTAGCAACCCAATTCTTCGACCCAAGGACACTGTGAATACATCAATTAAAGCTGAAGTTTCACCATACTTTTTAACGTCTAATAGCAGTCCTTCCCCTTGCCAACGCAATTCTTAAAGGCCTTGCTTTAGTAAGAGTGTATCTAAATCAAAACCCTTTGATACAATCTCAATGAGCCATAGATCGGCGTCAATATCACTTTGCTTTTTGAAAAAGTCGTTAAGCTTTTCTTCAGTATATGTATTTAAAAATTTTATTTTTTTTCCCATATTATAGTCATTAACGCTATGATAAACATCATATAGATCATGACCTTTATCATGTTTTATAAAAATAGCACCCGCATCAGCATTACCTTTGTGCTCAATATATACCTGAATTCCCTGTTGTTCTAGACTCCAACGAATTGCTTCAACTATCAATTTTGCTTTTAAATACATATTAATATCAACCTGACTTCTTTATTTTAAGTCTTATAAAAAGGTGAACTCTAGTTTTTAAATATTTCTCCATATCTTGTCTTGCCTGTATGGATATCGCCTTGATCGACTTACCTTCTCTCCCCAAAATTATAGGCTTATAGCTCTTTTTTTTTAGCCAAACCGTTTGATATACCTTTTGAGATTTATTACCACTCGATTCAATGTAATCAGTCTTTATTTCCAAATTATAGGGTATTTCTTCATGTATATACTCAAATACTTTTTCTCTTGTTAATTCCGATAGAAACTTTTTTTTTCCAAAATTACTTCTGTAACCCTCCTGAAATATCCATTCATTAGAATACGCCTGGCTTTTTACCCAGGTAGCGAAAGCTTCTGTACCTGATTTCTTGGTTAGAGAAATAAAGAATGTTTCATCAAAATTAAAGTCACCATTTATTTTCTTTGCGATGTCAAAAAGCTTAATTTTCTCAATACAGTCAACCTTATTAACTACTAAGATTTTTTTTCTAAATCCTCTCTCGCTTTTGGTCAGCCAATTACTAAATTGATCATCTACAAATTGGCTTTTTTTTCTATTATCAATCATGTAAATAAGTAAATCTACATTATCGGCGACCGTTTTGAAAGTTTCAGAAATTCTTATATTTTTTCCTACTTTATTTAAGCCAGGGGTATCAAAGAATATTAACTGGCTATCATTTTTTGTTATAACTCCAGTAGTGTTCTTTTGGGTAGTTTGTGCTTTACGAGAGACAATAGAGACTTTCTCCCCAATAAGAAAGTTTAGCAAAGTGCTTTTACCAACATTGGGCTTCCCAACAATCAATGCTTTCAATAGCTTTCTTTGCAGATCATTCATTAATATTTTTAATCTTTTCTAAAACTTTTTCGGCGGCTTTTGTTTCCGCCATTCTTTTGGTTGAACCGTTACCTACGGCCTTCAACCCTGACACCAGATAGACTTCGACAAAAAAATCTGGGTCATGATCTGGGCCTGTTCTAGATATTTGTCTATATGTAGGTGGCTCTTCTCCCATGGATTGCAAATATTCCTGTAATGCAGTTTTTGCATGAGCCTCAACATCTCTAACAGTATCTATCTGCCTCCTCCAAGCCTTGAGAACCACATCTTTGGCTATCTTAAAACCCGCATCTAAAAAAATAGCACCAATTAGTGCTTCCATTGCATTTCCTAAAATTTTGTCTTTTTTACGATCATTGGTTCGCGTTACGGACTTACCTATAGTTAATAAGTTTTCCAACCCAATTTCCTTTGCTATGTCAGCACATGTTTCTTTCTTAACAAGAGAGTTGTAATATGTGGCAATTTGCCCTTCAGTTGAATTTGGGTTTATTCTCATTAACTCCTCTGCAACAACCAAACCAAGAACCCTATCACCCAGAAACTCTAACCTTTCGTTGTTCACTTTACTTGATTTTCTTGCAGAGGCATGAGTTAGCGCTTCTTCTAAAAGTCTATTATTTTTAAAGCGATAGTCTAATAGCCTACTAATTTCTATTTGATGAATGGTATTTTTCACCTAATGACCTTAAAAAAGCGATCTTTTCTCCAAGACCAAAAATAGAATATAGAACTGCCACTGGATGAGAAAAGTATCAGTGACGCCTTACCAATGAGGTACTCTTTAGGAACCAAGCCTACACCACCGAATTGTCTATCGAACCTACTATCCAATGAATTATCTCTATTGTCTCCAAGGAAAAAATATTCATTTTCTCCAATTATAAAATCTGGTGTATCATCCCCAATGTTTTGCCCTAGATCTAGAATTCTATAGCTCTTACCATTTTCCAGTTTTTCTTCGCTTTGATACTTAATACAATTTTCGTTTCCAAAGGGGACAGGTCCATTTGCACACTGTGGAACTGTTTTCATCGAACCTTGCTCTAACTTTTTTTCGACAAAGTCGGGTAATTCCTCTCTTGTTAACTCCAACTCATTGATAAATAATTTACCTTTTAACAACCTCACTTTATCTCCAGGAAGGCCGATAACTCTTTTTATATAGTCCTTGCCACTCTTTGGATGCCTAAATACGACTACATCACCTCTCTTAGGCTCAGAAAAGAAAATCCTATCTTTGATAGGACATAGTGAAAATGGGCAAGAGTAACGTGAAAAACCATACGAAAACTTATTGACAAACAAAAAATCGCCTACCAGCAGATTTGGCTTCATTGAACCGGTTGGAATCCAAAATGGTTGGAAAAGTATTGTTCGAATTACACCAGCCAGAACTAGCGCAACTATTAACGTACTAAAAAGTTCAAATATTGGGTTCTTTGGATTTCTTGCGTTTTTTTTCTTCATTGTTTCTTATATCTAATTTAATTTATATGTGCAATTCCACACACATTTATACTACGCAATGCCCTCAATAATCACTATGGCCTTTGCCCATGGGTAGTCATCTGTTAAGCTAACATTTATTTTTGTGCTGAAACCCTTTGGCGTCATTTTCTCGAGAAAATATTTTGCCTTACCCTCTATTATAAGATCCGGTTTTCCAGATTTTAGATTTACAACGTGCATCTCTTTCCATGATATACCCATCCGCAATCCTATCCCGAGAGCCTTAGAGCATGCCTCTTTTGCTGCCCATCGTTTTGCATAGGAACTTGAAGGATCATATTTTCTTCTAGATCTTTCGATTTCTAATTCAGAAAAAACTCGACTCTCAAAGCGATCTCCAAAGCGATTAAGTACCTTTCTAATTCTTTTAATATTTACGAGATCGGTGCCAATACCTAAAATCACTTTTAAGTCCTTTAAAGCCTTGATTCTTTAATCTTTTTCTTCATTAGGTCAATAGCTCCTCTAAGCCCTAGAAAAATACTATCGCTAATAATTGCATGGCCTATGTTAAGTTCTTTTATTTCTGGAATTTTACTTATATGTCCAACAGAACCCACTGTAAGCCCGTGACCTGCGTGAACTTCTAAATCTAATGAATGTGCGTATTTTGCAGCATTTTCTAAAACGTTGCTTACTTCCATATGGCTGTCATCTTTTTTTTCAAATAGTTCACAAAATTGCCCTGTGTGAAGTTCTATAATATCAGCACCAATCCTTTTTGCTGCATCAATCTGTTTTTCACACGGTTCTATAAATAGAGATACTCGAATGTTCTTTTGTTTTATAGGCTTTATGAAAGATATTAACTTAGAAATACTCTTAGACACATCTAAGCCACCCTCAGTTGTTCGCTCTTCTCTTTTCTCAGGAACTAAACAAATAGCATTAGGTAAAATATCCAAAGCAATCTTTTGCATCTCATCAGTAACTGCCATCTCCAGGTTCAAGGGAAGCATATTTTGTTTTTTTAGGTTTATTATGTCTTGATCAACTATATGCCTTCTATCTTCCCTTAAATGGGCCGTGATCCCATCTCCTCCAGCCTCCTTTACTATTTGTGCTGCTCTCAGTGGATTTGGGTAGTTTGTACCTCTCGCATTTCTTATCGTAGCAACGTGATCAATGTTTACACCTAGTCGAATTTCATCTAATTCCATTATTTTTCCTAGTCATTTTTTTCTTCGCTCTTTTTGCCTTCAGAGAATCTCTCTGCTTTTTATAGGTTGCAACAAGAGGTCTTAGCAAGAAATAAGATATAATTGCAACAAAAATACCCACAATTAATCCGCCTAATGAGTATGGAATAAAGACCCCTTTCAAGAATTCATTCACTCTTGGTACGCTATTTTCGTCAACTGATCCTTCTGTAAACAAGCTTTTGTATATCAAAAAAATAAAATCTAAAAAGCCTTCAAAAATCTTTCCACCATCACCGCTAGAATATTTGCTACTGCCTAAAATCCACTCTCCTACCTTTAAATTAAATACTGTTATTAATGGGAAAGTTATTGGATTGCCCACAAAAGTTCCGATCAACGATGCCAATACGTTTGCTCTTAGCACATAGCTTAGCAAGCCAGCAATTAAAAAATGTAATCCGAATAGAGGTGTAAATGAAGCAAATATTCCGCAACTCATACCTAAGGATATTTTATGGGGCGTGTCGGGTATTCTCTTTAATCTTATCCCCACGTACTCTATAGCCCTCTTAGCCCCCTTTAATGAGAAAATTACCTCATAAAAAAATCTGAAAATGGATCTTCTTTCTCTTCTTTTAAACAATTTTTATCTCGTATCTTGTCTACTAAGCGCTAATATGGTTAGTCCTAAATCTACATGCCTCAGAGACATCCATATCTACCTGAATAGATGTGATAATATTGTGTAAGTGTTTCAAGTCTCTAACTGTTAATTCGAATACTGTTTTGTAAAAATCAGGCTTCCTCATTATAAAGGTTAAGTCAGAAATATTTGCCCCCTGCTCACCGATTAAAGTACAGATTCTTCCTAATACACCAACGCTATTAACCATAGTTACCTCTATACTGGTTGAGTGTACGGGCTTATTTGTACCAGAGGGCCACCTTACTTCTAACCAGAGATTAGGTTTAGCCTCAAAGGAAGCTAACAATGCACAATCAATAGCATGCACGACTACTCCTCTCTTCTTTTCCGCAATTCCTACTATTGGGTCTCCAGGGATAGGGAGACAACAAGGTGCAGGACTGCCATTACTGTCAGGAGAAAGTCCGATGAAATTAATTGAGTCTTGCTCAGATGAAAGTGGCGCACTTTTTGTGTTAATTAACTCGGGGTAAAGACTATTAACTAAATCAAAGCCTGTAAATTGCACCGATCCCAATGCTGCCAAAACACTATCCTCATCTTTCAATCCAAATTTCTCAGCAGCAATTTTAATTGCGTTATCTGTAAGTTTTTTTCCTATTCTTTCTAAAGATACTCTTGCGATTTCTTTTCCTAGTTTAATATTTTCATTTCTTCTTTCTTCTCTAATGCTTTTTCTTATCGCCGCTTTAGCACGACCAGTTACAACCATTTCTTCCCAACTTGCGCCAGGCTTTTGACCACTTGCAGTAACTATTTTAACTGACTGCCCGTTCCTAAGCCTTGTCCACAAGGGAACCTTTATCCCATCTACTTCAGAACCTACACAATTATCTCCTATTGATGTATGGATAGCATAAGCAAAATCTAAAGGGGTGGCGCCTCTCGGTAACTTTACCACCTCACCTTTTGGAGTAAAGCAAAATACTTTATCTTGAAACATCTCTAGTTTCATTTGTTCTATGAAATCATCAGAATTTTCTACCCAAATAAATTCTTCAGATATTCTTCTAAACCATCCTGAAGGATCCACAGCAAATGGATTCTCAAACCTTTCACCATTTCTATAAGACCAGTGTGCCGCAACACCAGTTTCAGCCACATCATGCATTTCTTTAGTTCTAATTTGAACCTCTACTCTTTTTCCATCTCGACCTGATACTGTAGTGTGGATGGATCGGTAACCATTAGACTTAGGCTGGCTAATATAGTCTTTGAATCGTCCTGGAACCGCAGACCAACGACTATGTACTGCTCCCAATGCGGAATAAGCATCTTTTTCATTTTTTGTAATTATTCTAAAGCCAAAAATGTCGGAAAGCTTATAAAAAGCTTGTTGTTTATCCTGAATTTTTCGCCAAATTGAGTAAGGTTTTTTCTCACGACCTGAAACTATTGCTTTTACACCAATTGAACCAAGCTGGGTTTCAATATCGTTGATAATTTTTGGGATTAGATCATCACTTGCTTTTTTTAGCTTGAGGAACCGCCTAATTATGGAGTTTCTTGCTTCCGGGTTCAAAATCCGAAAACTTAGATCTTCCAGCTCATCTCTAATTGATTGAATTCCCATTCTGCCTGCCAAAGGTGCATATATATCCATAGTCTCATTAGCTTTCACTAATTGCCTATCATTACTCACTGCTCTTATAGTTCTCATATTATGTAATCTGTCTGCAAGCTTTACCAAAAGAACTCTTAGATCTTTACTTATTGCAACAATCAATTTTCTGAAATTTTCGGCTTGCTTTTTCTCCAATGAAGCAACTTCGAGATTTGAAAGCTTCGTGACCCCATCTACAAGATTAGCAATTTCGGGCCCAAATATAATGGATACATCTCTATAGGACTTGCTTGTATCCTCTATAGTGTCATGCAATAGAGCCGTAATAATCGACGCATCGTCTAGTCTTAACTCTGAAAGTATTTTTGCAACTTGAACTGGGTGCGAAAAGAAAGGCTCGCCTGACTTTCTCATTTGTCCGGCATGTGCTTTTAGCCCAAATTGATAAGCTTTTACTATTAGGTCAATGTTTGTACGGGGATTATATCTCCTAACAGCCCCAATAAGATCGTCAACAGATAACAATATCTTCACCTGTCTTTACGGTATATAAATACTCTATTTCTCCTCCGAACCTTGAGCATCCATTAGAGCTCTGAGCAAGTCTTCATTTGCAGTGTCATCAGAATTATTTTCTTTATCTCTTTGTCGATCTCCAATAAGTAGAGATAGATCCTCATCATCCGGTTCATCGACCTCTATTTGACGCTGATGACTTTCGATAGTGGATTCCATTAATTCATCAAAGGTAACGGTTTCTAAAGCTATTTCTCTGAGTGCAAGGACGGGGTTTTTATCGTTATCTCGATCTAAGCTTGGTTCATCCCCTCCAGAAATCATTCTTGCTCTGTGCGCGGCAAGTAAAACAAGTTCGAACCTGTTTGAAACCTTGTCAATACAATCTTCTACAGTAACTCGTGCCATTAAACTTTCCTTTATATGTTCTTAGCATTTAATTCCTTAATATTCTCTAGTTCATTGAGTGGAAGACTGTCAAGCATTTCCTTAGCTTTCAACTTTAAAAATGGATGAATCCAATCCGGTTGAAGATCATTTAAGGGCTTTAGGAAAAATGTTCTTTCTTGTAATCTTGGGTGAGGTATGATTAATTCATCAGGCACGAGCTTTATTTGGTCTGAAAAATCCAATTTCAACCATTCCACAAAGTGATCTCTGCTTGGTAGGATCTGTTGATCACACAGTAAAATGTCGATATCGCAGGTCCTCGAATCCCATCTTTTATTCCTTTTTCGTCCGTATTTATTCTCTAAGCCAGAAGTAAAATTAATTAGTTCTCTAGGATTTAGGTGAGTGCTGAACCGAACGCCAACATTTATATATTTAGGTTCACTTTTATTCAAAAAGCTCGAAGAAATATACCAATTGCTCTCCATTAGAGACTCTATACCTGAGTTATATCTTATTTCATCCACGCATTTTTTTAGTGTTTCAGCACTATTGCCAAATTCACTAGATAAATTAGACCCCAACACTAAAATATAATTATTCATTTTCTCTCTCTGTTTAAAAAGATAGTTTTTTTATTCAAAAAAGTATACGCTTTACTCATGACCAATGTGCCCAAAACTTCAGCGGTTAAGGAGATATACCTGGCTAATCCAAGGGGCTTTTGTGCTGGTGTTGACAGAGCAATAGAGATGGTAGAGCTTGCTCTTAAAAAATGGGGATCACCCATTTATGTAAGACATGAAATAGTCCATAATAAATATGTTGTTCACGACCTTAAAAAAAAGGGAGCTGTTTTCGTAGAGGAACTGAGGGAGTGCCCTGTAGATCGACCTGTAATATTTTCTGCTCATGGTGTACCAAAAATGGTACCGGAGGAGGCAAAGAGAAGGCAAATGCTATTTGTAGACGCTACATGTCCCTTGGTAACTAAAGTTCACAATGAAATCAAAAGATATTATGACAAAGGTTATAAAATAATAATGATTGGACATCGTGGACATCCTGAAACAATTGGTACTATGGGTCAACTTCCGGAAGGAGAGGTTTTGTTGGTTGAAAATACAGCAGACGTTGAGAAAATGGACCCATCCGAATACCCAAAGTTAGCTTATGTTACGCAAACAACTCTATCTGTAGATGATACGAAAGAGATAGCTCTAGCTTTAAACAAAAAGTTCCCATCAATAGAAAACCCAAAGAAAGAAGATATCTGCTATGCCACTACTAATAGACAAGAGGAAGTCAAGCGACTTGTTAAACATGTAGACTTAATGTTGGTAGTTGGGTCAGAGAACTCATCTAATTCACGGAGACTGGTTGATGTAGCAAAAAACAGTGGATGCGCAAAGTCGTACTTAATTGAGGATTATAAAAAAATTGACTGGGTAAAAGTTAAAGACGCCAATTCTATAGGAATTACCTCAGGAGCCTCAGCACCAGATCATCTAGTTAGAGAGGTTATAAGTAGCATCCAAGAAAAATTTGATACGAGTTTAGTTTATGATACGACAAAAAAAGAGACTATTGAATTTAAAGTCCCACCCGTATTGAGGTAAAATGTTCCATAAAGTACCAAAAAGTGTAATGCTAGCAAGTGTGCTCGGACTCATTCCGATATTGTTGGGACTGGCTTCGACCTTTAATATCGGTCTCAGCGAAAGCTTGAAAGAAGAGTTAATTAGGATTGCAATAATTTATAGTGGATTTATTCTTTCTTTTATGAGTGGGTGTATTTTCTACGTCTCATCACTTGACAGGGAAAGAGTATTTTTACTTTGGTTTAGTATTGTACCAGTCTTACTAGCACTTTTATCAATAGCTATACCTTTTATGAAAAGCTTTGTAATTGCTTTGGGGTTTCTTATAGTTTTAGAAATTGAAAGAAAATTATTTAAAATTAAATCGTTACCCGAATGGTGGCTTAACTTACGATTTCCAATGACATCTATAGTAGTATTTTTACTAATTTTCATGGGTTTCCGAATTTAAATGATAAAAGTAAAAGCTTACACTGATGGAGCATGTAGCGGAAACCCAGGTCCTGGTGGATGGGGTGTTTATTTGGTCGCTGAAAATAATGTAGGTGAAATCGTAAAAGAAGAGACCCTTTACGGGAAAAAAAAAGAAACAACTAATCAAATAATGGAGCTGACAGCCGCTATACAAGCTCTAGAAAGCTTAAAAAGAAAAAACGTCGAGATTACCATTTTCACAGACAGTAAATATGTTATAGACGGAATAACAAAATGGATTTTCGGATGGCTTAAAAATAATTGGAGTACAGCTTCTAAAAAACCTGTTGCTAATCGTTTATTATGGGAAGAACTTTTGGATTTGACAAAAAATCAAAATGTTGAGTGGGTATGGGTAAAAGGTCACACTGGAGTACTCGGAAATGAGAAAGCCGACTCACTTGCTGTAAAAGGGCGTGAAGAAGCATCTAATGAGTTGGTTGGTTAACGTTGTCACCTTTTTCAAACTTGAACCCTTTAATCATTTCCTCCACACTCATAATTTCTTTTCCTTGTCTTTGAATTTCTAGAATATTTAACGCTTTCTCACCGCATGCAATGGTCAAATTTTCATTAATAATTGAGCCAGCAGTTCCTTTTCCTTCCACTACTTTTGCGCTGAATACTTTAAAGCGCTCTCTTTTATATTCAAACCATGCACCAGGCTTAGGAGCTAGCCCTCTAACTCTCGCCTCCAAAGCAAATGCTTCCTCAGTAAAGTCTAATTTTGTATCTAATTTTTTTATTTTGGGGGCATAACTAATGAGTTTTTGATTCTGTGAGATTTCGTCATTTGATCCAATATTATTGAGTGTTTGCAGTAAATTCTTTGCTCCTAGTTCACTCAATACTTGATGCAAAGACCCAAAGGTTTCTGTATGATTCAAGATTATTTTTTCCTGACGTAATATCGGTCCAGCATCTAGTTCTTCAATCATTTTGATTATTGAAACTCCTGTAAAGCCATCTCTATTAAAAATCACTTGATTTATAGGTGCTGCTCCTCTCCAATAGGGCAGAAAAGAACCATGAACATTTATGGAAAATATATTGGGAATGTCTAATACTTGCGCTGGTAAAATAAGACCGTATGCTACTACTACCAAGAGATCAGGATTATAGCTCCTTAACTTTTCTACCATCAAGGGATCTTTAAATGTTTGTGGTTGCTCAACTTTTAAACCCTGAGAGTACGCATATTCGGCTAAAGGTACTTCCTTATAACTCTTACCCCGACCTGCTTTTCGTGGCGGTTGGGTATATACCACTACAACATCATAATGCGCTTCTTTCAAAATTCGAAGTGATGGGATTGCAAATGTTGACGACCCCATGAATACAATCTTCATTTTTTATGCCTTCTTTTCCTTTTTCGAAGATTTTTTTATTTTATTTTTCACTAGGATTTTTTTCATAGGACGAAGATGGTCTATAAAGAGCTTGCCATTTAAATGATCCAATTCATGCTGAAAGCATATCGACCATAGATTGTCATATGTATTTCGTTGCAAAACTCCATTTATATCTTGATACAAAACTTTTATAACTTTTGGCCTTGATATTTCCTCAGTAATTCCAGGGATCGATAAGCATCCTTCCTTATATGAACCTAGTTCCTCAGATGCATGCTCTATCTCTGGATTTATTACAATTTTATAATCTCTTTCTTCCTCTTCTCTTGAGCAGTCCATTACAAATATTCGCTTATTTACACCTATTTGTGGAGCAGCCAACCCTACCCCATCTGCATCATACATTGTATCGAGGAGATCTTTAGAAAGACTTGCTAAATCTTCATCAAATTTATTTATTCTAGTACTTTTTGTCTGCAAAAGAAGATCAGGATAAAGTAATATTTTTTTAATTGCCATATTGTATCTTAAATAAACTTTAACACTGGACTAGAATAAAGTAAATTCTTATACATGTTCTGTTAATCAAATGATAGTTAATTTTGACAAATACATAGATAATAGACACGCAAATCTTTCAAAGTTTGAAGGTTTGAAAAGTTTGTATGGTGCTAGTCAAGATAATTGCATATCAATGTGGGTTGCAGACATGGATTTTAATCCTCCTCAGGCTGTTATCACAGCACTTCAAAAGGAAGTATCACATGGCGTTTTCGGATACTATGGGACCAACAAATCTTTTTTAAATTCAGTAAAAATGTGGATGAAAAGTAGGCATGATTGGGATATTTCTGAAGAATGGTGTTCCGTAGTGCACGGAGTTAATACAGGGATTGGAATGGGCTTGCGAGCGTTTTCGGAACCAGGCGATGAAATTTTACTTTTTTCCCCCATTTATTATTCATTTTTTAACACTATAAAAAATAATGGGCGAGTGCCAAAAGAAATCCCTTTAAAGAAGGTCAAAGATCAATATGAAGTAGATTTTAATGAATTAGAGAAAAGATTATCTGGAAAGGAGAAAATTATTATTTTCTGTAGCCCACACAATCCAGGTGGGAAAATTTGGAGTAAAGAGACGCTTGTTACTCTAGCTGAATTTAGCAAGGAAAATAACATACTTATTTTTATGGATGAAATTCATCATGATTTAACCTACCCAGATAAAGCACATACAACTTTTCTTAAAGCTGCCCCCGGGGCTGAAGAAATAAGTCTCATATTTACAGCAGCTACTAAAACATTTAACATCGCGGGTTGCCACACTGGAACAACGATAATTCCAAATCCTAAGCTTCGTTCAAAGTACGACCAAGAACATGCGGCTATTGGAAAAACACCCAACAGATTCGGAATGATAATGACAGAGGCAGCTTATAGAAAGGGAGCAGAGTGGCTTCATCAACTTATGCATTATTTAGAAAACAACAAAAATATTTTTACGACCTCTTTGAGATCACTAAATAACGTAAAAGTTTTTGATTTGGAATCTACTTATCTCGTATGGGTTGATTTTAGCAATTTAAAGATCACCCAAGCCGAAATGGAGAACATGCTTATAAAAGAGGCCGGAGTTGCTCCCAGTCTTGGTACCGGTTTTGGCAAAAACTCAGGAAAATTTGCAAGATTTAATATTGCCTGCAGGACAGAAATATTGGATCTAGCTATCGGAAGATTGACTAAAACTTTTTTGTGAGTTTTTCATTTACTTGTTAGAATATTTAAATTAGAAGACAAACATTAACAAGTTGAATGAAACGATAAAGGTATACAAATGAGTTTTTTAATACAGCCACCTATTCCAGAAAGATTAAATAGATGCCAGCTATTTGGTCCAGGTTCAAGACCAGAGCTTTTCGAAAAGATGGCGTCCTCTAAAGCAGACGTGATAAACCTCGATTTAGAGGATAGCGTGGCACCCCCAAACAAGGTAGAGGCGAGAAAAAATATTTCAAAGGCTATAAATAATTTAGACTGGGCTGAGAAAACACTTTCGGTTCGTATAAATGGTTTGGATACAGAGTATTGGGTTGACGATGTTTTGTCGTTAGTTAACAATTCAAGTGAGAGATTAGACTGCATTATGATACCAAAGGTCGGTAATTCCAGTGATATATATGCAGTAGATGCTCTTGTTAGCGCTTTAGAAAATAAAAATAAGCGAAAAAAAAGTTTAAATTTTGAAATAATTATCGAGACAGCTGCCGGGCTTGAAAATATAAATGAGATCGCATTGGCAAGTGATCGTTTAGTTGCAATGAGTTTTGGTGTTGCTGATTATGCAGCTTCAATGGGGATGCAAACTACAAACATTGGAGGAGCCCAAGAGAGTTATTACACAAATTCGGAAAAAGGTGAGAAACTTTATATGGATCCCTGGCATCATCCTATGGTAGCTATGATTGCGGCTTGTAGGGCTAACGGTATACTTCCAGTAGATGGGCCGTTTGGAGATATATCAGATGAAGAAAACTATATTGCTCAAGCTAAACGAGCTGCCACCCTAGGCATGGCCGGGAAATGGGCAATTCATCCATCACAAGTTGAGCTAGCAAATCAAGTTTTTACCCCTTCCGATAAAGCAATAGAGAACGCAAAGGGAATAATCAGAGCAATGGAAGATGCAGAAGCTAAAGGTGCAGGAGCAGCTGTTTTCAATGGAAAATTAATAGATATAGCTTCGATTAAACAAGCTCGGGTATTAATCGATCAACATAATAAAATAAACAAAAAAAGTTAATGGCTATTTACCTAGATTTTGAAAAAGATATTGCCGAAGTGCAAAGCAAGATTTCAGACCTGGAGAGTTTACCAGATAGCTCGCAGAGTAAAAATATAAAAAATGAGATAGAGCTTTTAAAGGCTAAGAGTATTGATATTCTTCGAGATCTTTATGCTGAAATGAGCCCCTGGAGAAAATGTCAGGTGGCACGACATCCTGAGAGACCGCATGCCACTGACTATATCAACTACATAATAAGTGAATATACTCCTCTAAGTGGAGACCGAAATTTTGCAGAGGACTTAGCTATAGTTGGAGGCCTAGGAAGATTGGAGGATACACCTGTAGTGGTATTGGGACATGAAAAAGGTAATACTACTGAAAGTAGATTAAAGAGGAATTTTGGAATGGCCAGGCCAGAGGGATACAGAAAAGCTTCTCGTCTTATGAAATTAGCTGACAAATTCGGTTTGCCGATAATAACATTTATTGATACTCCAGGCGCATATCCCGGGAAAGGTGCCGAGGAAAGAGGCCAAGCCGAAGCTATAGCAAGGTCAACTCAAACCTGCCTTGAAGTATCTGTTCCAATCATCTCAATTATTATAGGCGAAGGAGGCTCTGGTGGTGCAGTAGCAATGGCTTCTGCAAATACATTAATAATGTTGGAGCATTCTATATATTCTGTAATTTCTCCTGAAGGGTGTGCTTCTATTCTTTGGAAAAATTCTGACAAAATGAGAGAAGCCGCTGATGCACTAAAATTGACCGCACACAACCTTAAAGCAATAGGAGTTGTAGACGAAATAATCAAAGAACCATTAGGCGGAGCTCACAGAGACAAAAATAAAGCTTTGGAAGACGTTAAAAAAGCTTTAATAAATGAAGTCATATCTTTCCAGAAAATAGATAGGCAGAAAATTAAAACACTACGATCAGAGAAATATATAAATATGGGATCTTTGTCTAGCCTCTAGGCAACTTCTTCGTTGTATAGCTTTAAAGAATCTCTTTCTATATTTTCCTTTATATAATCCAACTTTAAATCTTCTTTTTTTGAATAGTTAATTTTCTCTATAAAGTTAATTGCAGCGGTGGCATTGGCTTTGAATAAACCATTCTTTGACCACGCTACTCCAGCGTTTGTTGAAACTAAATATAGAGGCCGCTTAAGACTAGAGAATAACATCAAAACGCCTCTCTTATATTTTACTTCTTGTCCAGGGCTAGTTCTTGTACCTTCTGGATAAATTACTAACTGACCCGATTGATTTTCCGCTTCTTCGTTTATTATATGTTTTAGAGAATACCAACTTCTTGCCATATCGTTTCTTTTTACCTTAATACACCCAATTTTTTTTGCATATGTAGCAAGAACTGGTACCCAAGACAATTCTGATTTCATTATAAACTTTGGCTCGGGAAGGGCTTTTAACAAAATTAAAACATCTAAAAAAGATTGGTGTTTTGAGCAGATTATTGAGGCACTATTATCCGGTAAACGACCTTTAACTAAAATTTTAATGTTAAAAAATTTTTTTAATATCCAAAATACTACTTCACAATATAACCTGATTACTTTCAAACAGTTTTCTTTAGATCTACTCGCATAAGGTAGTAATATTATACCCATAACTACCAAAAGCGTATAAATAATAATTGCCGTGCTAATATTCTTAAATTTTCCCTTCATTCAATGAACTTTCTTACTAATAAGTCAAAATTTTATTTAAAAATTTATACTTTCACTTTATTATCACATACCATTGACAAGAGAAAATATATTAATTTATGCACGTTTTCTGCCCCGATTGTAATGCTGAATACAAAGTAGATGAGAGATCGTCTCTAACCAAGACGGTTAAGTTTTTATGTGTTGAATGTGGAAGCTCCTGGATAGATAAATTTGAAAAGCTTGAACAAACAAAAGAATTGGAAACCGTATCGCAAAAGTTTAATAGTGATGTGTTAATTGAGAATAAAAATAAAGATTTTGGAACAACTGAGCTTAACTATCTGGCTCTTGAGGAAGTTCAAAATAGTTTTGGTAATAATAATAGGGTTCAAACAAAAAATAATGATACTGAAAGTGAACATATTTTTAACTTTGAAACAAGTGAAGCAAATAATGAAATTGGGAATGAAGGCCCCTCAAAGACATTTCCACGAATTAGAAATAACAAGGAGACTCCTAGTAATGAGCATATCGAAGAAAGGGCTGCTAGGGAAATAGAGATTGAGAAAAGGCTTAAAGAGTCATCCGATTTATTGAAGAAAGCTAAGCAACCTTCTATCGAAAATAAAGAGACTACTAAAAATGGAACTAAATCAAGAGCCCAGCGAGGTTTAGTACTATTATCAATCTTACTTGTAATAGGTTTTTTTACTTACAGTCTAACGACTTTGTTTCTAGAAGATATTCTTGTAAAGATACCCTTTGCACCAGAAATTTTGTCTCAAATCACAAAATACACCACCATTTTTCAAGATATTGTTTTTATAATTCTTGAAAAAATAAGGAACTTCATTTCCAATCTGGTATGACTTCTTTGTCAAATATTTCTTCATAACTTGGTCTCGATCTAACCATTTCAAAACGTTTATTGAAAACCATAATTTCTGGAACCAGGGGTCTTGTATTATACTCAGAAGATAAGACAGCTCCGTAAGCCCCAACATCTAAAAATGCTAAAAAATCTCCTTCTTCAGGTCTCTCTATTATATGATTTTTTAGAAATGTATCGGTTGTTTCACAGACAGGTCCTACCACATCATAGACCTCTGTTTCTCCACTATTTTTTTTAGATATTGGTATTAACCTATGAGCAGCTCCATATAATGCAGCTCGAGAAAAGTCATTCATACCTGCGTCAGTAATAAGGAAATTTTTATTTTGAGATTTTTTTTTATAGAGAACCTTTGTCACCAAAATACCAGAATTACCAACTATGTATCGGCCTGGCTCAAAAATAATGCTACAATTTAAATTTCCTAATATCTGCCTTACCAATGTACAATACTTCTGTAAGTCAGGTTCTACATCATTTTCTGTATACTTAATGCCTAAGCCACCACCGATATCAATATTCTCTATATGAATATTAATATTCTTAAGTTCATTAATTAACTTTGCTAGGTTTTCAAATGTTTGACGAAATGCATTTAAATCACTTATCTGACTTCCTATATGCACATCTACGCCTACAATCTTTATTTTTTCTAGTTTGCTCGCATACTGATAAATATCTTTTGCACTAGTAATTGGAATACCAAATTTATTATCTGCTTTACCTGTCGAAATATTTTCATGTGTTCCTGCATCAATGTCGGGGTTGACCCTCAAAGCAATTGGTGCCTGCCTATTGAGGCTTACTGCTATTTTATTTATTGTTTCTAACTCAGATACACTTTCAACATTATATTGCAACAAAGAAGATTTAAGAGTTTCAGCAATTTCAAAATCTTGCTTTCCTACACCAGAGAATACAATTTTTTTTTGGTCAATCCCTGCTCTAAGTGCCCTTTGATACTCTCCGAGTGATACAACATCTGCCCCACCTCCAAGTTGGGCAATAGTTTGCAAAACAGAGAGATTCGAATTAGCCTTTACTGAATAACAAATCATACCACCCAACCCCTCCATTGATTTCCTAAACCGTTCAAAATTATTTTTTATAGTAGAACGTGAGTAAATATAGAATGGGGTTCTCAGACTATCCGTTATCTCGCTAACAGCTACATCTTCTACAAATAGCTCATCCAATCTGTAAGAAATTTGTTCATTCATATTTAATCAAGCTGTTTTTTTGAATCAAAAAAGGAGGTGATTTTACACCACAGCCTGAAACGTTAAGGCAAAACAATATTATTACAAGATATAATGTCCAACTACGCATTTAATCTTCTCTTCCAAAATTTAATTTGTCTCCTTATTTCTCTGGATGCTGTCCCTCCATAACTGTTTCTAGACTCAATAGAGTTCTCTGGAGATAGGATTTTGAAAACCTTTTCGCTGATCTTTGGTTCAATTTTCTTAAGATCACTTAAGCTGAATTCGCTTAATTTATTATTTTTTCTCGAAGCTAATCCCACTATCTTACCTGTCAGCGAATGGGCCTCTCTAAATGGCATGCCTAATTCTCTAACAAACCAATCAGCTAAGTCAGTTGCCGTGGAAAATCCATTGGACGCAGCATTATACATGTTTATCTTATTAACTTTCATTTTCTCTATTAGCTCCTGTGTTATTTTTATAACAAGAATTAAAGTATCAAAGACATCAAAAACGGACTCTTTATCCTCTTGCATATCTTTAGCGTAAGCCAAAGGAAGACCCTTCATTACTGTTAGTAACGATAGTAATGCTCCGTTAACTCTACCCGTCTTAGCTCTAATTAGCTCTGCGGCATCAGGATTTTTCTTCTGTGGCATTATAGAGGAACCAGTCACCAACGAGTCGGGAAGTGAAATAAAGTCAAACTCGATAGATCCCCACAAAATTAATTCCTCCGCTAATCTACTAAAGTGCACCATGGCGATAGCAGAGTCAGATATAAACTCTAAAACAAAGTCCCTATCGGAAACAGCGTCCATGCTATTTCTCATCGGCCCTCTAAACCCAAGAGTTTTTGCTGTATCAAACCTATCAATCGGAAAAGAAGTTCCCGCCAAAGCAGCAGCGCCCAAAGGGCATTCATTTAATCTTTCTTTAGTTTGCTTAAATCTTTCTATATCCCTACCAAACATCTCTAAATAGGCTAGTAAATGATGACTAAATCTCACAGGTTGTGCAACTTGCAGATGAGTATACCCTGGGAAAATTATTTCTATACTTTTCTCTGACTTTTCAAGCAGAATGATCATAAGCTTAGATAGTTCAACCTCTATGTCAATAATGGCCTTTCTCATCCATAGTCTAAAGTCAGTTACAACTTGATCATTTCTAGACCTAGCAGTGTGTATACGGCCTGCATCAGCGCCGATGATTTCTGCTAGTCTCGCTTCTATATTCATGTGAATATCTTCTAAAGAGCTGTTAAAATTAAAATCACCACCCATTATCTCTTTCTCAATTTTTTTTAATCCACGTAGTATTTTTGCTTTGACCTTTTTAGTGATGATATTCATTTTAGCGAGCATCTCTACATGAGCCTTTGAACCTAAAATATCCTCGAAAGCCAATCTTCTATCTATATCTATCGAAGAGTTTATTTGTGTAAGAAGATCAGTTGGCTTCTCAGAAAACCTTCCCCCCCACATTTCATTTGATTTATTCTTATTAGACAAATTAAACTCCACCACTACATCATAGATCATGAAAACTTTGTTACTGCTAAAACTAGGGCCTTTAATACTTATCGTAAATCTTTTTTTTTCAATTTCGTCCATCGCTGAAACCAAATATCAAGAAAAAACTAAAGATATAATCGAGGGGGAGCTTAGAAAATTTATTTTTTCAGAAAAACCACACCTTCTACCAAAACCCCTTGTTATAGACGCCGATGAAAATGCGGTTGAGATAGGTTTTAATGAGGAGATTTTGGTAATAAATTTTTGGGCCACTTGGTGTGCACCATGCAAGAAAGAGATGCCCTCACTTAATAATTTGGCCTTGAATATGAAAAATGAAAGCATTCGAATAATTACTATTGCCTCAGGGAGAAATTCAAAAGTAGCAATTGATACTTTTTTTAGTGACTATAATTTAGGTTATCTTAGCAAATATCGAGACCCGAAAGGGAAATTGGCCATGAAGTATGGAGTTACAGCCCTTCCAACAACGGTTGTAATACATTCTACTGGTGCAGAAATCGGTCGCATCATTGGTGATATTGATTGGGATACTTCGGACACGCACATTTTTTTCAAACGACTGTTAACAATAAAATAAGGAGTTAAGGTTTCTAATGTTTGCAGAAATTTATTCACAAAGTTCAAAAAAACCTATTTTACGTTAAGAGTTTATCTTGACTATTAAAACATTTAAATCTACGAAAATGATATTAATGGGAGCTATATAATGAGAGTCGCACTTATCACCGGTGGAACCAGAGGAATAGGAGCCGCCATTTCGATTAAACTTAAAGAATCAGGTTACAAAGTCGCTGCTGTCTATGCGGGCAACAACGAGGTTGCCTCCAGATTTTCAAAAGAAAATAAAATAGATATATTTAAGTGGTCCATCGGTAATTACGAGGAATGCGTTTCTGGAATAAAAAGCGTAGAAGAAAAACTTGGTCCCATTGATATTTTAGTCAATAACGCGGGTATTACTAGGGACGGTATGTTCCACAAAATGTCTAGAGAACAGTGGCGCGATGTGATCGATGTTAATCTAAACGGATTATTTAATATGACTCACCCAATTTGGGATGGAATGAGAACTAGGGGATTTGGTAGAATAGTAAATATTTCCTCAATTAATGGTCAGAAGGGTCAATTAGGACAAGCAAATTACTCTGCTGCAAAGGCAGGAGAGCTCGGTTTTACAAAATCTTTAGCACTAGAAGGAGCAAGAAAGGGGATAACGGTAAATGCGATATGCCCAGGATATATAAACACAGACATGGTTAAGGCTATGAGCGAGAAAGCAATTGAGGCAACTGAAAGCGAAATTCCTGTAGGGCATCTGGGTCAACCTGATGACATTGCACGATGTGTGCAGTTTCTTGTTGCTGATGAGGCTAGTTTTATTACAGGTTCAACAGTAACAGCTAATGGTGGGCATTATTTAATTTAATTGCAGAGGATACCCACTTCTGAGGATTTCTTCAAACTCGTTTTCATAAATAACACTTCCCGTGTCTTTATCTATTTTATGTACTATTTTAGGAGCTAACAGTTTAAAGGCGGCACGACTACTTTTTTTAGCCTGAATAATCACCGTTTTGGGGCTAGTGTCTTTAAAAGAGCTTAAGGGCTGAACAGTTATTTGACCAAAGTGACCGTTTAAGTATTTAATAATCTCTGGAAGTCTTTCCACTCTTTGGATAATAGTGACTTTACCTTTTGGTTTACATTTTTTTTTTGCTACTGAAATCCATTCTGACAACGCTAGCGTTTCAACTTTAGCCAGACGAGAGCTTGGCGCCTGAGATTGAATCACAGAGTTCTTTTTGAAAAAAGGGGGATTCATAAAAACATGGTCAAATGAAATAGATTTTAACTCTTTAACATTGGTAGCTACATCACTATTGAAAATGTTAGCTTTGAAATTATTTAAAGCTATATTCCGCCGGCAAAGTTCAGCAACTTTTTTGTCAATTTCAATTCCAAAAACCTCTATCCCACTAATTCGATATAATAAACAACACAATGCCAATCCATTCCCGCAACCTAACTCCAATACCTTTTGACCTCTTTCTGCGGCAACAGACGCTGCAACCAAAACAGAGTCATTGTTACCTCTGTAACCATGGGAAAACTGTAATATTTCTAATTTGTTGCCCAAAAACTTATTTTTTGTTAGATCTTTTCTGATATCAAGCATATTAGAATTCTTATTATTTATCTTTTCAATTGCCAATAGTTTTTATAAATAAAACCTCTATTACTTATAACATGTACTGGAATATTTAATTTGACTAGCTCTATATCAAAACTGTCTGATTTGTTGTCTGAAAAAGTTAGAAAGACAAACAAAGTTATTGAGAAAAATCTAAGCTCAAAAGAAACTCCGATTATAGGAGATATTGCGTCCCATTTAATTAATTCTGGAGGAAAGAGAGTTCGACCACTTTTGACCTTGGTGGTTTCAAAACTTTTTGATTATAGGGGGGAAAAAGATACGTTTTTAGCAGCAGCTATTGAATACATACATTCAGCTACACTGCTCCACGATGATGTCATCGATCGGAGTGAAAAAAGAAGAGGTTTAAAAACAGCAAATTTAATCTGGACAAATAAGTACTCCGTTTTGGTGGGAGATTTTCTTTTTTCTAGAGCATTTCAGCTCATGGTAAAAACCCAGTCCCTGAAAATAATGAAAACCTTATCAGAAGCTTCGGCAATTATTTCACAAGGTGAAATTTTACAAGTTGGCATAGAGAAAAAGCTTGATGCATCGCAAGAGGATTATTTAAAAGTAATTCAAGGTAAAACATCAGCTCTTTTCTCGGCAGCATGTCAGGCTGGAGCAGAAATTACTGAAGCAAGCGATCCCCACATACAAGCTCTACGGGTGTATGGCGAGTGTATTGGTACCAGTTTTCAACTCATAGATGATCTTTTAGACTACATGGGTAATGAAAATGAGATGGGAAAAGATAAGGGCAATGATTTTTTCGAAAAAAAAGTAACTCTTCCAATAATTCATGCATATGAAAAGTCTTCCTTACTAGAAAAAAAATTAATTAAAGAAACTTTTCAAAAACCTTCGCTGAATCAAACTGATCTAAACAATTTTTTGGAAATCTTGGAAAACAGAAAATCTTTACTTTTCACAAAAAACCAAGCTTCAATATGGACTGAAAGATCTATAAATGCTCTACAGATCATAGAAAACTCAGAAATTAAAACTTTAATGATAGGACTTGCTGAAGAAATTTTGGACAGAGTCTCTTAATTCACTTTAGAAAATTTAATCCACCAACTACTGTTTTCTTTATTAATAGAGTTTACAGCTTTTTTTGCAACTTCTTTACTTCTATAAAGTCCAAAACACGTCGATCCTGATCCAGACATTCTAGCAAGTAAAACACCCTTTGTATTTTCTATAGCATGAAGGACATTATTGATTTCTGGCCATTTTTTAGCTGCTGTAGCCTGAAGGTCATTTCTTTGCCTCTTCAAATATTCTATAAACTGATTACTACTATTAAAGCGATCAAAAGACTCTAATGGCTCGTTATGTTTTTTAATAACATCTTCAAATATGCTACTTGTGGACACAATTATGCGTGGGTTGACTAAAACAATCCATAGATCAATTGCTGAAATATCTATAGGTCTAACAATCTCCCCTATGCCTCCCACTCTTGATGCTATACTTAACACACAAGCTGGAACATCAGCCCCAATTTTTGATATATCCTCGTTAGAGGGCATAGGGTAACCAAGGTGATTTGTAATAAATCTTATTATAGCTGCCGCATCGGCCGAGCCACCACCTAGCCCCGCTCCTATTGGCAGATTCTTTTCTATTCTAATACATAAACGATTCAACGGAGCATTTTCAAAGAGTTTTGATGCCTGTATGACTGAGTTTTTTTTTGCATCTAACAAACTAGAAAATTCTCCTGTAAAAGAAATTCTAAGTTTACTATTTTTTTCAATTACCAAGCTGTCGAATATATCTGTAAAGATCACTATACTGTCAAGAACGTGGTAGCCATCTGCTCGAACTCCTGTAACATGGAGCGCAAGATTAATCTTAGCATATCCCTTTTCCTCAATAGTAATGTCTTTCAATATTCACAATCTTCTTTATTTCACCTTGAGACCAAACTCTAATTTGTCTTCGGTATTTTTTTGGTCAACAGGTTCTGGATTAAATGAAAGTGACTTTTTCCATTGAAAATTAGCTTCTCTCTTTCGCCCCAACATCCACAATACATCACCTAAATGATCATTTACAATTGGGTCGGTTGATTCAATCTCCATTGCCCTTTCCAGATATAGCAAAGCTTTTTCAAAATCCCCAACTTTGTAATGTGCCCAACCTAGCGAGTCAATAATATGATAGCTATCTGGAGCTTTTTCAGCAGCCAACAAAATCATTCTCATTGCTTGATCGAGTTTTTCCTTCCTTTCTAGCAAGCTATACCCCATATAATTCAATATTTGCGGCTGATCGGGGCTTAGTTCAAGAGCACTAGTGAAATCTTCTTCCGCTAAACCCCAATTTTTTGATCGTTCAAATGAGATTCCGCGCAAGAACAAAATTGGCCATATAGCCTCAGTGTATTGCTCTATTTTTGCAGCTTCTATTGCTCCAGTATAGGAATTTATTGCTTCTTTATATAGTCGCTGCGATCGTTGCAGGCTTCCATAAGTCTTTAATAATCTGGCATTCTTAATACCATTTTCAATAAATTTCTCTATATACTCTAATGCTAACTCATCACTACCTAGTTGCTCAATAGCATACGTTTTTTCTACGATACTATCCATATAGAACAAATCATCTTTTGAGAAATTATCGAGGATCTCTTTTGATAGCTCATAGTTCTCTGTGTCGAAAAGAACAGTGGCTACCTTGAATTTCAAAAACGAACTGGTAGGGTCTGCATAATTGGCCAGTGATAGGTAGAATGGCTTATTAATACTATTTTTCCCTTGAAGTTGTACAGATTGTGACCATCGAAAAAAAACCTCAGCGATCTGCTTATAGGGAGATATTCTAAGTGAGTTGGTAACCTGACTGTTAGATAACTCATCCATGAGCGCGACCACATAGTACGAATTATCGCTAGCTAGACGAAGTTTGTTGAGCACGCTTTGGAATACTTTACTATCTTTATTTTTTTTAAAAAATTCCAGCAATGCTAAAGCAGATTCAGAGTCAAAAAGAAAATTACTAAATTCAATACTCTCATAAAGGGTTTTCGCTTGATCATATTCATTCAAATATACATATGCTAATAGTTGATTATAATTAATTATTTGCATTTGAACTTCATTTTTAATACTTAACGAATTGACCAAATTGAAGGCCTTGTCTTTTTCATCATTAATAATCAAAATCCAAAATTCAGCAACATTTTGAAAAATTGCTGGAAAAAAATTTTTATGTCGTTCAAAAGCTGCGAGTATTTTACGATTTTCTCTATTTTTTATCGTCTCGGCGAAAATAATTAAATTAGCTATAGGATAGTTTAATTCAAGGTCATCAACTTTGCGTGATATCGCTGTTGCAACCTCAAAGTTGCCGGCCAATGCAGAGTAAATAATACTTCTCTTGATAATTTCTCTTTCGGTCTCTCCTCTAGATATCATGTCTATATAATAGTAGGAGGCATTCCTAAAATCCCCCTCCTTTTCAGCAAACTGGCCCGCTATATATGAGCCTGAGCTAGCAAAAACTGCGTTAAGCGAAAAATGCCATAATAGTGAAAAACCCAAAAATAAGTTTTTAAGCGACAACATTCCCATAAGCCTACATATTTGGATAATTTGGCCCATCTCCTCCTTGTGGCGTTTTCCAAGTAATATTTTCACTAGGGTCCTTAATATCACACGTTTTGCAGTGCACACAATTTTGTGGATTTATTTGAAATATAAAAGAATTCTTTCGTTTTTCGAGAACTTCATAAACGCCTGCTGGACAATACCTTTGGGCTGGCTCAGCAAAAATAGGAAGATTTTTTTTGATTGGAACATTTTTATTTTTCAAAAAAAGGTGGCAGGGCTGGTTTTCCTCATGATTAGTTCCAGAAAAACTCACATTTGTCAGCCTGTCAAAACTGATCTTTCCATCAGGCTTCGAGTACTGAATTTCGCTAAAATTCTTGGCAGGCTTAGTACTTTTTGCATCACTTTTGCCATGTTTCATAGTACCCATTATATTAAACCCGAAGATATTAGCTATCCACATATCTATTCCACCAATTGTCAATGACGCTAACAAACCGAAGCGAGACCAAATTGGCTTAACATTTTTCACCAGTTTTAAATCTGAACCGACTTTCCCATTCTTTAAAACTGAGTCATATTCACTTAGTTTAGTATTTTTCGAGCCTTCTTTTATTGCTTTGCAGGCTATTTCCGCCGCTGAAATCCCAGATACCATTGCATTATGATTTCCTTTAATTCTAGGTACATTCACGAGGCCACCAGAACATCCTATCAATAAGCCTCCTGGAAAAGAGAGTTTGGGAATTGATTGGTAACCACCTTCTGTAATTGCTCTTGCGCCATAGGATATTCTTTTGCCTCCCTTTAGCATTTTCTCTATCATGGGGTGGTGTTTAAATTTTTGAAACTCCATATAAGGAAAAAGATAGGGGTTTTCATAATTTAAATGTACAACAAATCCTAAATATATTTGATTATTTTCTGCATGATAACAGAAAGATCCACCTCCAGCGTTACTATCTAAAGGCCATCCCATAGAGTGTATTACTTTGCCCTCTTTATGGTGTTTTGGGTCAATCTCCCAAATCTCTTTCATTCCAAGTCCATATTTCTGCGGCTCACTTTCAGAGTCTAATTTATATTTTTCGATTACAATTTTTGCTAATGATCCTCTCACACCTTCACCAAGCAAAACATACTTTCCTAAAACTTCCATACCAGGTTCATAAGTATCCGATTTCTTTCCCTCTTTGTCTCTTCCAAATTCTCCAGCAATAACTCCAATTACTTCTCCAGCGTCTCCAAATACTAAGTCACTACAAGCCATCCCAGGAAAAATATCGACTCCTAGACTTTCTGCTTTTGCTGCAAGCCATCTGCATACGTTTCCCATAGAAACGATATAATTTCCATGATTATTCATAAGTGGGGGAAGGAAAAAATTTGGTATCTTAACCTGTCCGGCAGGACCCAAAAGGAAGAAATTATCTTCTTTTACTTTTGTGCGAATAGGAATATCTGTTTCCTTCCAGTTCGGTATCAGCATATCTATGCCTACAGTGTCCAAAACTGCTCCGGATAAAATATGAGACCCTATCTCTGACCCTTTTTCTAACAAAACAACACTAAGCTCAGGATCTGCCTGTTTTGCTCTTATAGCCGCTGAGAGCCCAGCTGGTCCTCCCCCAACAATGACTATGTCGTATTCAATTTTTTCTCTCATTAATGTACCCCTAGCTTCGTAACTCGTATGTTAATTATATTCAATTATCTAACATATAGTTTTTTCTTAATAAAGGTGTAAAAAAACAAATAAAAATGTTATAACTTTCTTTTAGTGTAAAGATAAAATATGGAAAAAATTCCTTTAACAAAAACTGGATATGGCAGACTTGAGGAAGAGCTACGAAAGCTTAAAGCAGATGATCGGCCTAATATTATTAAAGCCATTTCAGAAGCCCGAGAACTAGGCGACTTATCAGAAAATGCTGAGTATCATTCAGCAAGAGAAAAACAGTCGTTTATTGAGGGTAGAATAAAAGAGTTGGAAGCTATAATATCATTGGCAGAAGTAATTGACGTTTCAAAGCTTAGTGGACCTGTGAAATTCGGGGCAAAAACAACTCTCTTTCTAGAGGAAACAGAAAAGGAAATTACTTACCAGATTGTAGGTGAAGCTGAAGCTGATATTGAGGAAGGACTTCTAAATATAAACTCACCTCTTGCTAGAGCTTTGATTGGTAAAGAAGAAGGGGATGAAGTGGAAGTCAACACCCCAGGAGGAACTAAACACTATGAAATTGTTAGGATTAAGTATAAATAATTGAATTAATTATGATTTTAACGTTGCGCTAACTTTGTTGCATACTTCGCTAATAATTTCTGCACACATTTTTTCTATTTCGACGTCATTAAGAGTTTTCTCATTAGGCTGAAACCTAACCCTTATTGTTAGTGACTTTTTCTTCTCCTTTTTTTCACTTTCACCCTGGAAGACATCAACAATACTTATTGAGTTCATTAAAGGATTATTCAATGAAATAATATTTCTCTTTACAACTCCATATTCCATTTTTTCATCCACTAAAAAAGAAAAGTCTCGTTCAACTGGTTGGAAGCTACTCAAAACGAGAGCATCTCTAGTAATCTTTCTTTTCTTTGGGAAGGGTATATTGTCAAGAAAGAGCGTAAAACAATTAATACGCTCTCTAATTGCGTAATTTTTAGCAATAAGTGGATTAATTTCACCGAAAATCGCTATTAACTTATTTCCTAGAAAAACCCTAGCTGACCTTTTTGGATGGAGAAATTTTGGAGCATCTCTTTCAAGTTTAAGGTTACCTAGTTTTAAATTCAAATGACCCATTAATTCATAGATATCTCTTTTTATATCGAAAATATCATAGGATCTTATTTCCTTGTAGAGCTTAGAGTTGCTCTTACTACCTAAAAGTACTGCGGAAATTTGATAGGTTTCATCACCGACTTGATTACTTTCAAAGCAATAGCCTTGCTCGAATATTGCAATATTTTTTATACCCTTTGCCTGGTTTTTTTCTACGATTTTCAATAACCCTGGTAAAAGCGATTGTCGCATGTGCGTCATTTCACTGCTAATAGGATTTATTAACGTTATTTCATTTGTGGTTTCGTTACTAAATCTTTCGACAGATATTTTATCAATAAAACTGTATGACAGGCATTCCATATATCCTAAAGAAGCGCAAACTCTTCGAGCCAAGTTTTGCCTGCTCTGGCTGTCTGTTAAAAGAGGCTTTAAAACTCCTTCCCTCCTGCCCATCGGAGTACTTGGCAGGTTAGCTAATGAATTTATTCTTGCAATTTCTTCTATAATGTCTACGTCTCCATGAATATCTGGTCTCCACGTAGGAACAAGTATTTCAAAATTATCACCGATAGACTTGACTGAAAAACCAAGAGAACTCAGAATTTGAATTTGTCTGTCTCTATTCACCTCTATTCCAATAAGTTCATTGAACTTTTTAGGGTTGAATACAATTTTTTTCTTAAAGGCTAGTTCTGTTCCAGCAATGATAAGATCAGATGCCTGCCCTCCACATAAATCTAAAATCATCTTTGTAGCTATATGCGCCCCAGACAGTGTGAAACTAGGATCAACACCCCTTTCAAATCGATACCTTGCTTCTGAATTTATTTGAAGTTTCCTACCTGTTGATGCTATTGACTTTGGGTCGAAATATGCGGCTTCCAGTATTACGTTCTGGGTTTCATCTGAAACGCCGCTTTTCATACCTCCTATAATACCTCCAAGAGATACAATTTCCTTTTCATCAGTTATAACTATCATTCCATCATCTAGCTCATAGATTTTGTCATCAAGAGCATGAAACTTCTCTCCTTTAAGAGATTTTCTGACTGTTAAACCACCGACCAGTTTATCAGCGTCAAAAACGTGCAGTGGTCTTCCTCTATCAAATGTTAAATAGTTTGTAATATCGACCAGAGCTGATATTGGATTTAATCCAATGCTTATTAAGCGTTGCTTTAGCCAAAGGGGAGATTCCTTATTTTTCACTCCACCTAAGTATCTGCCAACAAAATGAGGGCATCCTTTTGAAGCTACCCCATTGTCAAGCTTTACCGTGAAATGTGACTTAAAACTTCCTTTAAGCTTAGGTGTCTTAGTAACACGTAAATTGCCAACACCACTTGCTGATAAATCTCTTGCAATCCCAAAAATACCCAAAGCATCTGGTCTATTTGGAGTGATTGCGACTTCAAAAACTGTTTTTTCATCTCCTAACAGCTCGGAAAATAGAGTTCCAACTTCTGTTTCAGGCGGTAATTCTAAAATTCCATCATGTTCATCTGAAATCTCTAATTCTCTTTCGGAACACATCATTCCTTCACTTTTTATATCTCTTATTTTTGACGGTTTTAAATTGATATTTAATCCAGGTATAAAATCCCCTGGTTTCGCAACCACCACTTTCATGCCCTTGCTAACATTAGGCGCACCGCACACGATATTCAGTATTCCTGTGTTTGACTTAACCTCACATACCTTTAATTTGTCAGCATTTGGGTGTTTATCAACCTTCAATACTTCTCCAACCGATAACTGCCCCAAACGCTTTTTGGGATTTATCAGGGACTCTACCTCTAACCCAGTGTCTGTAAGAACATCTCCTACCTCATCAGCAGACAAATCCGTTTCCAGGTAATCCTTTAGCCATGAAAAAGAAAACTTCATATTAATACTTTCACTCTATTGTTTATCCGCTAAGCTTGTCATAAAGATTGGAGGTTTTTTCTACTGCAAAGCCATAATGCTTTAGCCATCTAATATCATTTGCAAAGAATGATCTGAGATCTGGCATCCCATACTTTAGCATTGCAAGCCTATCTATACCCATTCCAAAAGCAAATCCCTGAAATTTATTGCTGTCTACTTTTGCGGCTTCCAGGACATTGGGATGTACCATTCCACTGCCTAATATTTCCATCCAATCATCACCCTTACCAACAACTAATGAGTTTTCGACCCAGGAGCATCGGATGTCAACTTCTGCCGAGGGTTCTGTGAAAGGAAAATGGCTCGCACGAAACCTTAAATCTATGCTATCTAGCTCGAAAAACGCCTTACAAAACTCAATTAAGACCCACTTTAAGTTTGACATAGAGATATCTTCACCAACGACTAAACCTTCAATCTGATGAAACATTGGGGTATGAGTGAGATCATAGTCCGATCTATAGACGCGTCCAGGAGCAATAATTCTGCAAGGCGCTCCATGTTTTTCCAAAAACCTTACTTGTACTGGACTGGTGTGCGTTCTTAGTACGTTGGGTGAACTGCTGTTATTGCCATTATGATCCCCAGGATTGATATAAAAAGTATCGAATTCCTGCCTTGCAGGATGATCAGGGGGAATATTTAATGAATCAAAATTATACCAATCACTTTCAATTTGAGGCCCCTCAGCTACTGAGAATCCGAGGTCTGAAAAAATTGATACTATTTCTTCTGTAACTCTGCTTACTGGGTGTATTAAGCCCGTATTTATCTCTCTAGCGTCTTGTGTAACATCCAACCACTCAGAGTTCATTCTGTTTTCAATCTCTCTATTTACAAGGGCTTCTCTTTTTTCTTTTATAGCCTCTTCTAAAGTCTGCTTGAGTTTATTGTATTGTGGCGATTTTAATTTTCTCTCGTCTTCATTCATCTGTCCAAGTGATCTTAAAAGGTTCGTAACCTCACCCTTTTTACCAAGCAAACCTAGCCTAGCCAGTTCGAGTTCTTCAACTGATTCAGCTGCTTTTATCGTATCTAAAAAATTTATGTTTTCTGATTCGACTTTCATAGATAGATCGTATGTTCTGAGAAAAACAAATTATACCGAACATAATCGGTCATGTTGTACTAATTCAGTGCGCTTTGCGCTCGCGACACTATCTGTCCGAAAGCTTTTGGATCATGTACCGCGATATCTGCTAGAACTTTTCTATCGAGATCGATTCCAGCCTTGTCCAACCCATGGATAAACTTTGAATAATTAAGTTTTGCATCTATTTGTCTTACAGCTGCATTCAGCCTTTGAATCCAAAGTGCTCTAAACACTCTTTTTCTAACCTTTCGATCTCTAGTTGCATATTGCATGGCTCTGTCCACAGCCTGTTTTGCAGTTCTAAAGTTTCTACTTCTAGCTCCATAATAGCCCTTTGCTGCTTTTACTATCTTTCGGTGCCGTGCGTGAGTTACAACCCCTGATTTAACTCTAGTCAACTACTAATCCTCCTACCTTGAATAAGGCATGTAAGACTTCACTATGTTCTCGTCTGCTTTGCACAATGTCGTTGTGCCTCTAGCATTTCGTATGAACTTGCTCGATCTTTTAATCATCCCGTGTCTCTTACCTGCCTGTGCCGATTTCACGCGACCAGATGCCGTCACTTTAAACCGCTTTTTTGCACTGGATTTCGTTTTCATCTTAGGCATGTGTTTATCTCAATACAACTTATTCAAAAGTGTTTATAAGGATATTATGAATACTATACAAGTATTTCTTTCTATTTTCCTTAAAAATTGTCAAAGTTTTCGTCAACGGACACGACCCTTAATATGTTAGTTGATCCTGGGGTATTAAATGGCACCCCCGCAATAACTATTATCAAATCTTTTCCAGACGCAAATTCAAACAGCATTGCTGCCTTAACAGCATTCATTACTGCCCTTTTAAATCTATCAACTGGTGTTGTGACTACACAATGCAAGCCCCAAAATAAAGTCAGTTTCCTAGCAGTTTCATTGTATGGTGTTAGTGCAATTATTGGAGCACTAGGTCTTTCTCTAGATGCAAGTTCAGCTGTAGTTCCACCATGAGAAAAACAACAAATTACCTTTACTTTAATGTTATCTGCCACCTCCCTTGCTGCAACAGTTATTGCATTAGAAACGCCTTCTTTTGAAACAGTTCTGGAGTTCTCCAAATTTTCAAAATACAGTGGATCTTTTTCGGTTTCAATTGCAATTTTATCTACAGCTTGTATGACTTTTTCTGGATGCGCTCCGATAGCAGTTTCAGCAGACAACATTACAGCATCGACACCATCATATATTGCCTGTGCGACATCCGAAACTTCAGCTCGGGTCGGTGTTGTTGAATGGATCATACTTTCCATCATCTGTGTTGCTACAATAACAGGTTTTCCCATTTGACGTGACTTCAACACTAGTCTTTTTTGAATAGGTGGTACCGCTTCAATTGGTAATTCAACGCCAAGATCACCACGTGCAACCATAATTCCATCAGAAGAATTAATTATATCGTCAAACACCGCAACAGCAGCTGGTTTCTCAATCTTTGCAATAATCCCAGCCCTTCCATTCAACAACTTCTTTACATCGTCAACATCTTTAGCTCTCTGAACAAAAGACAGGCCAATCCAATCAACTCCTAGAGCACAAACAAACT